>JAUTCQ010000011.1 GCA_030673845.1 Verrucomicrobiota bacterium JB022 | reverse complement strand
GCACACGATTCCCACGACCACGATCCTCCGACAATACCTCAAAAAAGCTCCGTTGATCGCTCGGTTTGCCTTCCATCCACACACTCTAGCAGATCCAGAACTCAAAAGGTACTTCTTTTGCAGAGATCTCTGAAGGGGTGCATTCGCGGAGGAGAACTAACCCGGGGTATCGTCCCGCTGGTGCGGAGATCAACCCCGCGCTAAGGGGTGCAAGCCTCTGGCTTGCTAGATAATGCAGCATCCCGGAGGGATGCCATCACTTAGCAACTGTATTTTCAGGCAAGTGTTTTTTCGTATTGTACGAGGATTGCGCGCATGTGGAGGAGGAGTTTTCTCATGACGGCGACGAGGGCGACTTTGGCGGGTTTGCCTTTTTTGCGCAGGCGTTGATTGAAGGCTTTGAGGGTAGATTGGGTCGCACGGCGGCGATGGCTGCCATGTAGAGTCCTTGGCGCACGACGGGGCGCCCGCCGCTGATGTGAGCGGCCTGTTTTTGGCCGCTGTCCTGATTATAGGGTGCGAGGCCGGCCAGGGCGGCGGCGCGTTGGCGGCTGACGGTGGCGATTTCTGCCATGTAGGCCAGGATGGTCCATGAGGCGACTTTGCCCACTCCCTTGATGGTGCGCAGGAGCTGGTCGCGTGCGGCCAGATCCGAGCTTTTGGCCAGAAGCTCGTCCATGGCGCTTTCCAGGGCATCGATCTGGGCTTGCAGCTCGCCGATGCTGCGCTCGATCCACGGCCTTTCAAAGGCGGTGCACTTGTCGAGCAGCATCTGCTCGCAGCTGCGGTAGTGGATGAGCTTGCGGCGGCGATCCATCAACGCGCGCAGTTCGGTCTGTTCGGCCCCCGGCAGGCGCGTGGGCTCCGGGCGGTAGTGCTGCGCGTAGTCGAGGATCTTGCGGGCGTCGATGCGGTCGGTCTTGGCCCGCCAGCCGAGGGCTTCGCCATGGGCACGGATGCGTTTGGCGGGCACGCAGGCCCAGAGCAGCCCGGCGTTGGTCAGGGCGGCTTGCACGGTGCGCTCATCGCCGCCGGTGGGCTCGAACACGACCAGCGCCACCTGGCCGGTGCGCGCTTGTTCTTGCTGGGCCAGGGCGACGAGCTGGGCGAGGCCCTGCTCGTCGTGTGGCAAAGAAACGGCCTGTGGTGCGGCGGTCAGGACCTCAAGGCCCCCTTTGGCCACATCCACGGCGAGGTAAACGTAAGATTGAGTGGGTGAGGATGTCATGGCTTGATGCTCAGGCTTGTAGAGACGAGCTCCATGGGCTAACCTCATGGGCTCAGGCAACTGTTCGAGATCAAGCCAGGAACCTCCGGAGGATCTAAGCTAAGGGGCAGACGGTCCCAAAGGACGTCTGAGCCTGTAATAGACGATCTCATCCGGAGGGCCCGGGAGCGGATGGCCATCCGCTCCCGGGTTCCTGGCGCTCTTGAGCCTGCCAGGCTAAGAGCCAGCTTCGAGTCTTACCCGCACAAAAGTGATGCGAGTTGAGGACCCCAAAACTGAAATCGAGCCCAACCTACAAGCCGGTGGTATCGGACGCTTTGCGTCCGACACCACCGGACAAGAGCCGAACCAGAATTTGCACCCTGGATGGGTGCTACGGCGGCATATTGAGGCGCTAAAAATCTGCGCCCATCGTGACGTTGAAGATCTTCTGATCCTTTTCGATACGACCGTCGATGGCCTGGTCGAAGTGCCACTCGTAGCGCAGCTTGAGGTTGAGGTAGGCGGCGAGGCGGTTTTCCAGCTCGGCGATAAAATCGAGGGAGTAGTCCTCCATGTTCTGGAGGTTGGCCTTGTAGGTCGCACTTTCCTTGAACTTCAGGCGGCTGCTGATCTGGTATTCCAGATCCTGGAAAAGCGTGGCAATGGCTTGGTCGTCGTCTTCCTGCACGGTGTATTTGCGCAGCTGGTAACCGACCGAAGGCGTGATCGAGGCCTTCCAGCGTTCGGAGTCGAGCCAGCGATAACCAACCCCCAGATTTTCCTGCACCTCATAGTCGATGGCGGAGACGGCATCGGTCTTGTAATCGGTGCGGCTCTGAAAGAAGAGGCGGTCGGAGATGTCGTGCCGGTAGCGGAAATACGTCTCGAACTTATCCTCGGTCGTGCTGGTAACGCCCTCTTGCGTCTTGCTCTGGTCGTAGCGATACTGACCGTAGAGGGTCAGCTCGATGTCGGTAAACTTCCGTTTGGTTTCAAGCGCGAGCAGGATCTTGGTCTTGTCCGTCTTGTTGTCCTCCAGCGTCAGGCCCACGTCGATGCTGTTGTTCCAGGCTGCGAGCGGATAATAAGGGCGCAGCCAGGCAAAGAGGTGTTGCGGGTGCCACCAGACTTCTTCCAGCTGCTTCAAGTCGTCTTGGCCGATGGGGGCGCCGCTGGTCGGGTCGACGATGGTGGCGGGCTCGGGCGCGGGCTCCGCTGCGGCGGCCTCGGCCAGGGCAATTTCTTCGCCGGTGACGACGGCGTCCTCCTCCGGCTCGGCCGGGCCCACGAGCTCGGCGGCGGGCGGAGGCGTCTGGTCGAGCGGCACCACCACGTTTTCGTTTTCGCCGTAGACGATCGTCACCCCCAGGTCGGGGATGGCGATTTCTCCAAGGATCGGCGAGAGGATGTAGACGGTCTCGTTTTCGATCCGGAGCACTTCGCCGGTCAGCTTGTCGCCGTTGGAGAGGGTGATTTCAGCCGCCCGTAAGCTGCCGCCGGTCGCTACGGCGGCACTGAGGGCCAGAATGGATGAAATGGAACGAGGGCGCGCGATCATACGGAGCGATTTCCGCAACTTAAGAAAACACGAAAAGAGGATTCAAGTGGCAAGGATGGTCAACCGTTCTCCTAGCGTGCAGATGCACTGGAAATGATTCAACATCTTTAGTCCAACACGTGTTTTGACCATCAACCTTCGCAAATCGCTCATTCTAGGCGACAAAAAAAGCCGGGCGATTTTTACCCGGCGAAATGTTAGGCTCTAACCCTGAAGGTACTATGCGCGACGACGGCGCAGGATCACGAGGCCAAGGACCGATGCACCGGCGAGGGCGGCGTAGGTCGAGGGCTCGGGCACGAAGCTCAGACGCGGGTCGGCCCCGGAGCCGTAGAGCTCGTCGGTGATGACCCCGCCGAGGTCTTCCTGGATGAAGTCGGAGAGGGCCTGCTGGTAGGTTTCGCCCAGCATGGTGGCGTCACCCTCGCCGAAGTCGTAACCGTCGCCGCCATTGAGCGTGAACTGGGTGGAGGCCACGAGGATCAGCTCGTCTTCGCTGACCATGAGCACGCCGTTCTGGATGATGATGCGGCCGTCGATGATGAGGTTGACGAGCTTGTCGTTGTCGATGTCGTATTGGACATAGAGGCCGCCGGAGACTTGCAGCAGCTTGCCGTTGCCGCCGTCGGTGCCGCCCATGCCGTCGCTGACCAGCTCGTCATAAGAGTAGGTGAGAGCGGCGATGAGCTGACCCATCGTGATTTCCTTGATCGCGACGAAGTTCGAAAACGGTGCGGTATCGAAGGTGAAGAGCTGCGAGATATCGCCGGGGGCGTTCTGGATGTCGGCGCGGATACCGCCACCGTTGACGAAGGCGAGCACGGGCTCCATGCCGGTGGGGGCATTGGCCTTGGCGGCGGCGAGCATGGCGTCGGCCAGGAGGTTGCCCACATTGGATTCGCCCCCGCGCACAGTCGCGCGGCGCTGGTCGAGGGTGACTTCGCTGGTGCCGATGATCTGGGCGGCGAGGCCCGAGACGTGGGCCGCCACGGGGTTCACCACCGTGTTTTGGGTGTTGGCGTCGGCCGTCACGCCGTTGGCGTTGTCGATCGCGAAGTCCTTCACCGTGTAGGCGTCGCCATTGGCACCGATAAGGTTGCCGTCGACATCGAACTCGAGGTCGATCTTGCCCAGATACTTGTAAGAGCCGGCGGTGGTCACGATGGGGATCGTGTTGCCGTCGGCATCGGTCGTGTCGGTGAGGGGGTAGTCGCCCTGCTTGCTGTCGCCCGGCACAAAACCGCCGACCGGCTCACTGCCTTCGGCCAGGTTTTCGTCGCCACCGCCCGCGATGGCGAGGTCGACGCCGCGCAGCTGGTTGATCACCGTCTTGTCGGTGTTTACGTCCTGCAGGTGAGAGACGAAGATCACATGGTCGGCCCCGCCGTTGCGCAGGGCGTCGATCTCGGCCTGCACGGTGGCGATGGTGTTGGCCATGTTCTGCACCTTGACCGCGCCAGGGCTGGAAATAGTGGGGAGGGCAGGGGTAGTGGCACCCACGATGCCGATCGTCTTGCTGCCGCTGGCAGTGTTGACCGTCACGGTGGTGCTGGAGGCGATGCGGCCGGCGGTGGCCAGCGGGTTGAGGTTGCTGTCTGCGGAGAAGTCGAGGTTGGAGCTGAGGAACCGGGTGCTCGAAGCCTGCGAGATCATCTGCGAGAGCACTTGGGTGCCGAAATCGAAGTCGTGGTTGCCGAGGACCATCGCATCGTAGCCGATCTGCTCCCAGGCGAGGGCGTCGTACCACAGAGGCGTGCCGCCGGGCCCGAGATTGTTGGAGCGGCTGGCGTCGAACTCCGCGCCGGCGAGGAAGTTATCGCCCGAGGAGAGCGTGATCACACCGTTGCCGGCATTATTGGCCTCGGTGCGCAGGTTGTTCACGAGGCTGACGAAACGGGCCGCGCCGCCGTAGTCTTCGAGACCCGAGCCAGCATTGATCAACTGGGATTCGGCGTCGTTGTTGTGCAGGATCGTCAGCTTGTATTGCGCGCTGACGCTGTGCACCGAGAAAAGGCCGGCAATGAGAGCGCCGACCAGCGATAGGGAGCGATGCAGTTTCATGGTTTTGAGAGATTTGCTGCGGCGAGGCAGCTTCTGCCGAAGGTACCGCAGCGCTGTGTCAACCCCGTGAAGATCGTGCGACTATCGGGTGTAAATGGACGCTTTCGCCCTCGAGGTGAGGCGGGTTTTCCTAGCCTTGCCAGCGTCCGACGCCTATTAAGCGTTTGCTCAACATCTTTTTTACATTCCCGAGCCTGAAATCGTCCATTGCTGCCGGCTGGAGCGCTAACAATACCTCTTCTGTCGCCGATCTTTCAGCTATCCGAGGCGTGTTGGAAGGCCGGGACTGCGAAACTTGCGTAATCGTGATCCGGCTCGGGCAAATGGCGCTCATCCAACCCGCGTCGTCTCCTGATCCTTCACATCTTCGCTTCCATGCCGCTGAAATTACGTTTGAGCCTTCGGAACCGCATGCTTCTCTTCATTGGCGGTGCCGTCATTGCAACCTTCACGGCAACCGTTTCCATTGTGGCGATGCGGACTGCCGATTACGCCCGGGATAGTTCCTTGGATCTAGCACGGCAGATGGCCTCGACCGAGGCTGCACGCATTACCGACGAGATCCGGCAGGCGGCAGCCACCGCTCGCGGCGTTGCGTCCATGCTCGGCGGTCTGCATGAGAGCGGGCAAGTGCCCGACCGCGAGACAATCCACCAGATGATCCGGCGCATGCTGGCAGACAATCCAAAGGTGATGGACGTTTGGGCTATTGCAGAACCAAATGCGCTCGACGGCCGCGATGCGGAGTACGTAGGCCAATTGGGGAGCGATCCAGACGGGCGTTTTGCTCCGCTTTGGGTCCGCGGCGATACAATCCAGCTCGATGTCTGCAAGGCTCATCGTAAGCCTGCTCCCGACAGCGATTTTTACATGCGACCCTTGAAGTCGGGGGGCGAGGTCCTGATGCAGCCGATCGTCTACCCGATTCAGGGCAAGAACATCATGGTCGTCAGCTACTGCGTTCCGATCCGTTCGGGCGAGAAGATCATTGGAGTCGCCGGGGTAGATTTTGCGATGGATCAGTTTCAGGAGATGGTCGCCGCGATCCAGCACGGGGAGGGTGGCTACGGCTTCCTCGTGGCGGCGAATGGCCTGTTGGTTTCGTATCCTGAGCAGGAGGCCTGGGGCCAGCAGGCGGCACAGTTTGTAGACCTCGACACGCTTCAGTCGCGGCTGGCAGAAGGAACGCCGCTCAATGAAAAGACCACGTCGGAGCTGGACGGTTCGAAGGCTTTCGCTACGGGCCTGCCCGTGGTTCACGACGGCGGTGCGCCTTGGATGCTGTGCGTGGTGACGCCTGAGTCTCATGCCTTGGCCGAAGCTACCGCGATCCGCAATCTGTGCATCGCGATTGGCGCAGCGGCGTGCCTGCTGGTGTTGATCCTCATCTGGCTGATGGCGAACCGAATCGCGGCGCCGCTCACCGCACTGTCGGTTCAGATGCACCGTTTTGCCGAGCAGCTAACCCGGACAGGCAAGGAAGTCCTGACCGCCGGAAATACGATGGCTCAAGGGGCGACTGAGTCTGCCGCTGCGATTGAAGAGACTAGCGCGTCGGTCGAAGAAATTACCTCGATGGTCAAGCGCAACGCCGAGAACTCGACGTCGGTGGACCACGCAATGGGCAATACGGCAGAGTTGGTGGCGAGCACGACGTCTAGTATGCAGCACCTTTCCGAGTCGATGGCCCAGATCACCGAAGTCAGCCGCCAGACGCAGCGCATCGTCAAGACGATCGATGAAATAGCCTTTCAGACTAATCTGCTCGCGCTGAATGCAGCGGTGGAAGCGGCTCGTGCGGGTAGCGCTGGGGCCGGTTTTGCGGTGGTGGCCAATGAAGTGCGCAGTCTTGCCCAGCGGGCGGCGGAGGCTGCTCGCGACACTTCCAGCCTGATCGAAGGCAGCGTCAGCAAGATCAGCAAGGCCGCTGAAGTAGCGAGCCAGACCGAGAGCGAGTTCCAGGAAGTGGAGGTGGCCGCTCGTCAGGTGACAGTGTTGATCAAGGAGATTGCACAGGCGTCGTCCGAGCAGAGAAACGGCATTTCGGAGATTGCTAAGGCGATGCACGAGTTGAGCGGCGTCGTGCAACAGAATGCCGCGGTAGCCGAAGAATCGGCTGCCACCGCACAGGAGATGGAATCTCAAGCCTCCAGCCTGCAGCAGTTCGCGCGAGACCTTGCCCTCATGATCCGCGGGACCCATCCGGATGACGCTTCGCCACGCGATGAGGCGGCTGGCGAACCCTTTGGGTTTAATGGCCATACCAGGGCGAAAAACGACTCGCGGATTTTAGTCTCACTGGAAGGCGCCAAAAACTAGCGTGCTGTCTAGAATACAAAAGGCAGGGGGGCGGCCCCCTGCCTCGAGGGACGGTGAGATACACCGCCAGGATATTTGTGGCTACTAAAGGCGCGGAATCGTCAGGCCGCCATCGACCATGATCACCTGGCCGGTCGAGAACGGGAAGTCACCCCGGGCGAGGCTGGCGACGGATTTGGCGATGTCTTCCGGGAAGCCCCAACGCGGCTGCACGCAAAGGCCTTCTTCAATCAGCTTGTCGTATTTCGCGGTGACGCCGGAGGTCATGTCCGTCTTGATTACGCCGGGGCGCACTTCGTAGACGGGGATGCCTTCGGAGCCGAGGCGAGTCGCGAAGAGCTGCGTGACCATCGAGAGCCCGGCCTTGGCGACACAGTATTCGCCGCGGTTGATGCTCACGACAGTGGCGGAGATCGACGACACGTTGACGATCGTGGCGCTGAAGCTGGGGTCGGCCTGCTTCGCCTTGACCATGTCGTTGGCGACCGCCTGCGAGAGGAAGAAGACCCCGCGCAGGTTGGTGTTCACGACATAGTCGTAGCTCTCCTCGGTCGTCTCCAGCAGGTCGGCACGGACTTTGGGGGCCACGCCGGCGTTGTTGACGAGCAGGTTGAGCGAACCCCCGGCGGCCTTGCGCGCCACTTCGAGGATGGCGTTGCGCCCTTCGGCCGAGCCGATGTCGCCCCGGGCATAGGCCACCTGGACACCTTGGGCGCGCAGGGCTTCAAGCGGCTCCTGCACCCCATCTTCGGGGCGCATGCCGTTGATAACGAGGTTCCAGCCCTCGGCGGCAAGAGCCTGGGCAATGCCGAAGCCGATGCCGCGCGAGCCTCCGGTAATGAGTGCGGTGCGGGCCATGGCGGGTTAGGCTTGGAGTTTGGGCAAGTCGAGCCAACGGCGCTCGTCCCAGCTCTTGATGCCATATTCGGCGAGCTGCACGCCCTTGGCACCTTCGAGCAAGTCCCAGCGGAAGGGCGTATCGAGCACCACGTGCTTCAGGAACATCTCCCACTGCACCTTGAAGGCGTTGTCGTAAAGCTCTTGGTTGGGCACCTTCGACCAGTCCTGGAAGAAGTTGATCGGCTGGTCGATGTCCGGGTTCCAGACCGGCTTCGGCGTGTTGGAGTAGTGCTGGATGTAGCAGTCGCGCAGGCCGGCGACGGCGGAACCCTTTTCACCGTCCACATGCAAGGTCAGGAGGTCGTCGCGGCGCACGCGAGTGGCCCACGAGCAGTTGAAATTGACCACGATTTCGCCATTCGGGCCGTCGATCTCGAACATCGCGTAGGCGGCGTCGTCGGCCGTGCAGTTGTAGGGCTTGCCGGCTTCGTCCACGCGCTCCTTGATGTGGGTCGCGCCACGGCAGTTGACGCTGCGGACCGGGCCGAAGAGGTTGTCGAGCACGTAGCGCCAGTGGCAGAGCATGTCGATGATCATGCCGCCGCCGTCTTCCTTGCGGTAGTTCCAGGAGGGGCGCTGCGCGGGCACGCCGTGGCCTTCGAAGACCCAGTAGCCGAAGTCGCCCGTGACGGCGAAGATGCGGCCGAGGTAGCCGTTGTCGATCGCGCGCTGGAGCTTAACGAGGCCGGGCAGCCACAGCTTGTCCTGCACCACGCCATTCTTCACGCCCTTGTCCTGGCAGAACTTGTAGAGCTCATAGGCCGTTTCGGTGTCGATCGCGGTCGGCTTTTCGCAGTAGACGTGCTTGCCGGCGGTCGCGGCGGCCTTGACGGCATCGGCGCGGCGGAGGGTGCTCTGGGCGTCGAAGTAGATGCTGTAGGCCGGGTCGCCCATCACGCTATCGAGGTCGGTCGTCCACTTTTCGATGCCGCTGCGGGCGCACAGCTCCTTGAGCTTGATCTCGTTGCGGCCCACGAGGATGGGGTCGGGCATGATGCTCTCGGTCGGGGAGACCTTGACGCCACCTTGTTTGATGATCTCGACGATCGAGCGCATGAGGTGCTGATTCGTGCCCATACGGCCCGTGACGCCGTTCATGATGATGCCAACGCGATGTTGCATAACAGTAAGTCCTTTCTGAATTGGGGAGGGAGTAAAAGTGGGAGGATTGGAACAGGAGTTAAAAGGAGTTAAGAGGAGTCGGATCAGACAGAAGAAAACGAAGAGAACGAAGGTGGGGTGGGGTTGGGAGTATGATTGAACGGAGCAATCGCATTTTGTTCTTCGGCCCTGTTCGTTACCCTTTGTCTAATGGTCCTTCTCTTTTTAACTCCTATTAACTCCTGTTCCTGTTTTGTTAAACGTGTTGCTGGTAAGCCTGCACGATCTCGCGGAGGAACTCGTGTTGATCGCGTTCCCAGTGGTGGTAGGAGAAGATCTCGACTTCGTTGAAGCCCTTGAAGCCGGTGGCTTCGACCCACGCGCGGATCTCGGGGATGTTGATGCAGCCTTCGCCCATCAGCCCGCGGTCGTTGAGCAGGTCGGTGGTGGGCGTCTTCCAGTCGCATACGTGGAAGGCGAAGAGCTTGCCCAGGTCGCCACAGCGGGCGATCTCGGCCTTCAGCATCTCATCCCACCAGAGGTGGTAGACGTCGACCGCCACGCCCACGTAATCGCTGCCGATACGTTCGCAAAGGTCGTTGGCCTGCTTCATCGTGTTCACGGCCGAGCGGGCGTCGGCATACATCGGGTGGAGCGGTTCGATACCCAGCTTCACGCCCGTGCGCTCGCAGTCGGGCAAAAGGGCCTCGATGCCCGCCACGATCTGGTCGCGCGCCTGGCTCAGCGGCATCCCCGGAGTGGCTCCGCAGACGAGCACGATAAGGGGCGCGCCCAGTTCGGCGGCTTCCTCGATCGCCTTGCGATTGTCGTCGATGGCGGCCTTGCGGTCGGCCTCCGCCTTGGCGGGGAAGAAACCGCCCCGGCAGAGCGAGACGATTTCCATGCCATTGCCACGCAGGCGCTCGCCGATCTGGGCGATATTGCGGCCTTCGAGGTTCTGGCGCCACACGGTAATGCCTTTGACCCCGGCGGCGGGGTAGCGGTCGGCGATCTCTTCGATCGACCACGGCTTGGTCGTCACGGTGTGCACGCACAGGCGCGACGTATCGGTAATGGGGGTGGGGGTGCTCATTTCAGGCAGCCGAAGAAGGTGTAATAAGGCTCTTCCGCCACGAGGCGGTGCAGGTAGAGGGCGACTTCGCGGATGTGGTAGTCACCCCACATGCTGGACTCGCCAGCCGCGATCTTGCAGCCCGCGGGCTTGTTGTCCCAGCCGTTGGGCTGGTGGTAGATCGAGTGGAGCAGCAGACCCTGGTGCTTGTCGTCGGTGCTGAGGTAAGGCTCCTTGAGCAGCGCACGCACGCTGGTGAGGCCAGCCTGCCAATACTTCTTGCCCTCTTCGGTTTCGAGGCCGAGCAGGCGACCGAGACGCAGCAGGCCTTGCGCGCCAATGGCGGCTGCCGTGCTGTCGACCGGCTCGAAATCGTTGAACGGATCGGCCGGGCGCGAACGCCAGTCGCCCAGCTTTTCGAGCGCCGGGGCGCCGCCATCCCAATAGGTGATGCCGTCGCTCGCGGTGTTAGCGATAAACCAGTCGCAAGTGGCCCGGGCACCTTGCAGCATCAGCTCTTTCCAGCGCTGGCGGCCACCGAACGGCTCCAGTTGCGCGTCGTCGAGCGTTTCGAGGAACTCCAGCTCTTCGGCAAAGCCCACCATGGCCCAGGCGAGGCCGCGCGTCCAGGTGGTAAGGCCGGAGAAGCCCTGCTGGGCGTTGGCGCAGCGATAGCGGCCGTCGTTAGGGTTAAAGATGCTTTCGTGTGCGGTACGGCCCCACTCGTCGTAAGAGTCGCGGCCCTTGCCGTAGTAGACGGAATACTTGGCGGTGGCTTCGATATGTTGCAGCGCGCGGTCGAGCAGGCTGAACTTGGTGTCGTTTTCGCCCATCAGCACGTGGCCCAGCTGGTGGGCGCACATCAGGATACGGCAGCTGCGGATGGTGTCGACAAAGAGGCTGTGCGGGCCGTTGAAGGAGTAGATGTAACCGCCGCCACCGTGGATGCGGGACCAGCGGGCGGCCTGCACGGCGCCGGAGACCTTGATCGCCAGCTCGCAGAAATTCACATCGCCCGTGCTGCCTTGCACCTTGTTTTCGCGCAGCAGGCGCAGCCAGTTGCCGTAGGTGCTGAGGTTGTTGAAGCCGTGGTCGTGCACGCCGATGTGGCTGACGTGCGTCGCCATGCGGTCGACCGTCATGCGCTGGGCGTATTCGAGCGCCTTCTGGTCGCCCGTGGCGTCGAACTGGAGGAAGCCGGAGCCGTAGACGAAGCCCTCGGTCCATTCCGTCCAGCCGCGAGTGGTGTAGCCGCCCTCGACGGTGAAGACGGGGCTGCCTTTGGCCAGGTCGTAGTTGGCGGCAATGTGGGCGATCTTGCGGCCCGAGTAGTCCCAGAAGCGGCCGAGGTCGGCCTTCAGGTCGGCGGGTTGCAGGTTGAAGTCGATCTTCATAGGTGAGTCGGGGAGGGGGTGTAGTGGCTTAGTAACGCTTCTCTTTGCGCAAATGGATGATGATGAGCGCGCTGTCTTCGAGCGCCTCGTAGGTGTGCTCGAGCACCGCGTCGAACTGCAGGCTCTCGCCCGCTTCCAGTTCGTAGGTCTCGTGCGGCAGTTGCAGGCGCAGGCGGCCCTTCGTCACCCAGCAGACTTCGTAGTCGTCGTGGTGGACTTCCGGGCGCTTCACATGCGCGCCGGCGGGGGCCTCGCCTTGCAGCACAATGGCGTTGGCGTAGCTGATCCGGCGAAACTGGAAGCCGTCGGAGCGGTAGTTCGTCTCGCGCTCGCGGTGGGCAAAGGGAGACTCCGCCAGCGCGAGCAGGTCGGCCGCGCTCAGCTCGAACACGCGGCTGAGCTTGTAGATCGTCTCCAGCTCCGCGCGGGACTGGTTGCGCTCCAGCTTGGAGATCACCGCGACGGACACGCCGGACCGGGTGGACACTTCGTCCATCGTCAGCCCGTGCTGCTTCCGGAGCTCCCGCAGGATGCTGAAATCGAACACGCTTTTCGCGGCCATGGACTACGAAATACGCCAAAGAATTTATCTTTGACAATAATAAAAGAGCAAAATATGCGTCTTGGAGAAAATTTACCCCAGCTTTTCATGCATTTCCCCTCCTTCACTTTGCCGAAATCAAGCAAGTAGTTCGTGGTGGCGATGCGCGCTTTGTTCCCCTAGTATCTCCTTCCGATGAGTTTAGAAATCATTCAACGACTCGAGGCCTGCCGGATCGTCCCGGTCGTCATCCTCGAAGACGCCAATCAAGCGGTTGACCTTGCCCGCGCCCTCCTCGCCGGCGGCATCGACGTGATCGAGCTGACGATGCGCACGGCGGCCAGCCTCGACGCCATGCGCGCCGTGGCCAAGGAAGTGCCTGACATGCTGGTCGGCGCCGGCACGCTCCTCAGCCCCGACGACGTCAGCGCCTGTGTCGAAGCCGGTGCGAAGTTTGCCGTTGCCCCCGGTTGCGACCCCGCCGTGGTGCGCCAGGCCCAGTCCCTCGGGCTGCCCTTCATGCCCGGCGTGATGACTCCCTCCGACATTGCCTGCGCGCTCAATCTCGGCTGCAAGGCCCTCAAGTTCTTCCCGGCGGAGACGGCGGGCGGCGCTCCTCACCTCAAGGCCCTCGCCGCGCCCCACGCGCACAAAGGGGTGCGCTTTGTCCCCACCGGCGGCATCACCGCGCAGACAATGGGCGACTACCTCTCACAGCCGGCTGTCATCGCCATCGGTGGCTCCTGGCTCACCCCCAAGGACGCGCTCAAGAAGGGCGACTGGGCCAAGGTCACACAACTGGCCAAGGAAGCCCGCGCCGCCGTGCCCCAAGCTTAAAGCTTTTCACTGGAGATAGAAAAACAAGGAGAACCAGTCGGCGGAGACAAGGGAGACAGACATGTCCCGCCGCGAGAGATACGGCTGGGAAGGCAAAAGGGGCCTTCCCAGCCGTTTTTGTTCGAGCAGGTAATTTTTTCCGAAAAAGGTATTGACCGACGCGGAAGCTTTTGGCCTTATATGAACTTTCACTTGGGGCCGTAGCTCAGTTGGAAGAGCGCCACAATGGCATTGTGGAGGTCGTCGGTTCGATCCCGATCGGCTCCACCATTTTCCTCCCAAAAGGAAATGGTGGTGAATCCCAGAAAAAGGTTCCGAAAGCCGTGTCTGGCAACGAGACGCGGCTTTTTTGTGTCCCTGTATCTCGCGGAGGGACAGAGCCGACGGGCGGGGAAGAGGCAAGATGTAACGCGGATCTGGCGCTTGCTTCCTTCATGGTATGCCACGCAATTTCATGGAATAAGATTGTCATTTCAGCTGTAGCTCGAAATTCTCTACCGGGTGTTAACCCAAATACGTTCCCCCCGTTTTACCCGTCCCCTTTCCCCGGCCCGGATGGGTGCCCTTGCCGCCGCCGCTTGCGTGCTGCCCATCGCCAGCCTTCAGGCCGTTTCCCTCGTCGACGTCATGTCCGAGACCGGCACGGAAAACCTGCCGCACGACGTGCAGGTGAGCCTCACCTTCGATGAAGCGATCAGCGTCGGCAACAGCGGCACGATCAAGGTCTTCGACGCTTCCGGCGGCGAAGTGGTTTCCATCGACATGAGCGCCTCGACGCACTCCAAAAACGTCGGTGGCACCAGCTCGGCCTACCGCTACAACTACGACCCCGTGGTGGTCGACGGCAACACGGCCTACATCGCCTTCCAGACCAACTCCCTCAGCTATGGCCAGACGTATTACGTGACGGTCGACTCCGGCGTGATTGTGGACAGCGAAGAGCAACCCTTTGCCGGCATCAGCGACGACGAGACGGTCCGCTTCAGCACCCGCGCCGAAGCACTCCCCACCGGCCTCGAAGCGGTCACGGTCGCGCAGGACGGCTCCGCCGACTTCGCCACCATCCAGTCGGCCATCGACTACGCCCCTCGCAGCCGTACCACGCCCTTCCACATCAACGTGATGAACGGCACCTACCGCGAGCTGCTGCGCGTCGAGAGCAACAAGCCCTTTATCCAGATCAACGGTGAGTCGACCGAAGGCGTCGTCATCAAGTATCTGAACAACGCCAACCGCGGCAACGGCTCCTCCTCCCGTGCTCTGCTGCGTATCGACGCAGGCGACTTCGTGATGTCGCGCGTCACCATGATCAACACGACTCCCGAAGGCGGTTCGCAGGCCGAGACGATCGAAAACCGTCGCGACCGCGTGGTCATTCGCGACAGTGCCTTCTACAGCTATCAGGACACGATCCGCTTCAACGGCTCCGTCTACGTCTATAACTCCTACATCGAGGGCGACGTCGACTACATCTGGGGCGAAGGCAAAGCCTATTTCGAAGACTGCACCATCCACTCCAACGACTCCGGCTACATCACGCAGATCCGCAACGATGCCACCCGCCGCGGCTTCGTCTTTGTGGACTGCACGCTGACGGCCGATGATGGCGTGGACGACGTCTGGCTCTCGCGCATCAACCCCGGCGAATACCCGGGCAGCGAAGTCGTCTTCATCAACACCCAGATGGGCTCGCACATCAACGAGCAGGGCTGGCTGCTGAACAACGCCGACACCGCGCCCACGATCCGCTTTGTCGAGTATAATTCGACCGATCTCGAAGGCGAATCGCTCGACCTCTCGGGCCGTCTCGCCGACGCCACCACGGGTGAGCTGCCCGCCGAGACCGACTACACCAACCCTGAGTGGGTGCTGGACTGGGATCCGATGGGCCGCACCTTTACCGCCGCGCAGTACATGCACAATGCGCAGGGCTGGAGCTGGTATCCCGCGCTGGGCTGGATCTATGACTACAGCGAAGGCGCTTCGGACGCTTACGACTGGTATTACTCCACCCGCTTCGAGACTGCGGTGTGGGTCGAGCCTGACACCGCCGACTCCGTCTACGCCTACGTCCATGGCGAAAACTACAACACCTGGCTCTGGGGCTCGCTGGATCACCCGCACTGGCTCTGGAACTTTGCGACCCAAAGCTGGGAGTTCCACTAAACCGCCGGTAAGTAGCGGCAGGATTTCATGAAACGGCCGGGCGGCATCATGCGCCCGGCCTTTTTTGTCGCTTTACGCTTCTGGAGAACAGCCGTGGCGTAGCAAGACTTCGCGCACTGCCGCGTTGCCACTCACCGCGCGGGGCAGGGCGGCCCCTCGTGCGAGCAGCAGCTCTACGATCTGGATGTAGCCGCGTGGCGGCACCTCCTCCGGCAAGTGCATCGTCGTGCCGCCTTCGGGGTCCGTGCAATATGTTGATCCGTGGAGCGTTGTGCCGAGGGCGTCGCCGCCGTGAGGATTGCGCCAGTGAAGGTCCGCCCCGGCCTCGATCAAAGCTTCGACCGTCTCGAAGTTCCCCCGCCATGCCGCAAGGTGGAGAGGAGTGAAGGGCCCCGTCGCATACGCGGTGGCATCGACGGCAGCCCCGGCCTTGAGCAGGGCACGCACCGCTGCCGTGTCGTTGCGTCGGGCCGCTTCGCACAGCAGCAGGGGCGGGATCGCGTGGGATTCGACGCTTCCGCCGCGGAAGATTTCCGCCAGTTGCCGATCCTCCTCTGTGGCCGGCGGGGCACCGTGGCTTTGCAGCACCGCTGTGGCGCCCTCGTGGCCCAGTCGCACCGCCCATTGGTAGGCCGTCAAGCCCGAGTGGTCCCGCTTCCGCACGTCGGCGCCAGCCTCGGCCAACAGCTGCACGACCTCCGCCGACCGTCCGCACTGCACAGCCTTGTGCAAGTAGGCGTAGTGCGGGCTGAAGTTCGCGTCCGCCCCGTGCTGGAGCAGCAGGCGCACGGCCTCCGGGTTTTCAAAATCCAGCGCCCGCGCCAGGCAATACGAGACCCGGATAGGGTGGGGCCGCGCCTCCAGCAGCAGTTGCAGGCAGGCGGTGTCGCGAAATTCACAGGCGTGGTAGAGCGCTTCCGGCCCCCAGGGTGACTTGCTTGGGTCTTGCGGATCGGGCTCCGGCAAACCCTCGTCGGGATCGGCCCCCGCCTGCAAGAGCAGCCGCGTCAGCCCCGGGTGGTTGGCAATCCCTGCCGCGCCGAAGAGCACCGTCTGCCGATGCAGGGGCTCGGCGGGGTTATCGAGGTGAAAGGCGTTGGCGTCGGCCCCGTGCGTCAGCAGCAGCTCGGCTACCTTCAGCAGACGCGGTGCCCGCTCTGGATCGCTCCGCCACAGGCGCGAAAAGCAGACATACTCCAGTGGCTGCCAGTGATGCAATCCGCCCGTTCGAGATGCCAGACCGCTTTCGCGCTCCAGTTGGTGCCGCACCGTCTCGACCTCTCCACCGGCGCAGGCGAGGAAGAAGTCGCTGCGGGCCAAGTCGGGCTCGGCCTCCAACAACGTGCGCCCGTCGCGGACGTTATTGGAGCAGAGCGCCTGTAACGCAATCGCGGCCTGTTGCTCACGGGTGAGGTTACGTGTCTCGGCAAAGTGGCACCAGCGCGGCCAGCTCGCAAAACCATATTCCCGCGCGATCACGAGCAGTGCATCGGCCAGTTTGGGCTCGGGCGGCACGCCGCGCGGGTGGTGGGCCAGGAAGCGCGCCTGGGCTTCGGGCTCGGCTGAGCGCAAGGCTTTCAGCAACCGCTTGGCCTGCTTGCGGTCAAACTCCAGGTTGGGCCGCGATGGGATCGGTATAGACATGACGATTCTCCGGGTGCGCTCGTTGTCCGCATGCGAGCAGGAGGATCGCACGATCCAATTATGGCGAGTCGACTGGCGGGACGTTCCCTTTCCGCGGACCGGTTGCTCCCAGGCGAGCAGACGTATCTGCAACCGGAAACGGCCCAAGGGTCAAGGGCGATTCACTCTCAAAAAACAGAACCCCTCACCGCACTGGGCAAGGGGCTCGAATCTGTAAACCTGACTAACTGGCTACCACGCGCTCAGTTGACGAGTTGCCACTGGGCGTTGACGTGGGTGGTGCTGCCGGAGTATTGGGCTGCCGATTCGCCGTTGGTGGTGCGGCCGTAGCCGTCGAGCTTCATGCCCGTGCCGACGTTGACGAGGTAGTAATACCCGCTGCCAGCGGACTGGAGGGTCCACTGGGCGTTGGGGTGCTGGCTGGAGGCCGTGTGCTGGGCGGCGGCTTCGCCATTGGTGGTGCGGCCGTAGCCGTCGAGCTTGAGGCCGGTGCCTTGGTTGACTACGTAGTAGTTGGAGCCGACCGGGATCAGGCCCCAGTTGGCGTTGAGGTGGACTGTGCCGGACCATTGGCCGACGTCGGCACCGTTGTTCGCCGCTCCGAGGCCGTCGAGGAACATGCCGGTGCCGCGGTTGCTGAGCCGCTTGATGCCGAAGCTGCCGAGGTTGCTCGTGGTGTTGGAGGAGCTGCCGGAGCCGCTGACGGCGGTGCCGGAGTTGTTCGCACCGTAGACGACGGTGCAGTTGGCCACATTTTCGAGCCAGATGCCGATGTCGCTGGTGTTGGCGATGTAGACGTTGTTCACCTGGATGTTGTTACTGCCCGTGAGGACAAACAGGCCGCGCCCGCACTCGATCGAGGTGGCGTTTTCGACGGTGAAGTAGGCACAGTCGTTGGCGAAACGCAGGCCGGCATAGCCGCCGCCGTAGCTGCAGCGGTAGGCGTAGACCGAGCCGACATGGCCGTTGATGCTCTTGTTGAAGAGCACACCGCATTCACCCATGTTGGTGGCATAGATCTGCGACACCTCGACGCCGTCGACGCCGTAGGTTTCGAGGCCGTGGCTGCTGCCGTTGTCGAAGCTGCAGTCGATCACGCTGAGGTTTGTGACCCAACGGCCTGCCTCGTACGGGCGGCTGGGGTGGCTGTCGACGCGGATGCCGATGCTGCCGCCGGTAATGCGCACGTTGCGGATGCTCACGTTGCTGGCCCGGCTGGTGCGGATGCCCATGCCGTTGCCGCGCGGTCCCGTCAGGATCAGGTCGTAGATGCCGATCGAGCCGGAGCCGTCGCGGTAAAAACCGTAGCCGTTGTGAGTCTTCTGAAACGTGTTGTTGTGGCCGTAGATGTTGAGGCCCGGCTGCAGGTTGATCTGCGAATTCAGGTTGCCGCCCACGAGGATGTGGACGTCGCGGTTGCCCGTCTCGATGCAGTTGTTGATCGCGGTGGCGAGGTCGCTGGTTTGCCCGCGCTCGACATCGAAGGTCTTCCAACGGTAGTAGCCGTTGCGCCAGAACACTTCGTTGGCGTAGGCCTGCAAGACGCTGGTGCCGAAGCAGAGGAAGGCGAGGATGAGGAGTAGCGGTGATGACCAGCGTGGCATTCCGGGGGGCGAGATCCTGGAAGTCACGTCGGGGGAGTCTGTATGCTTCATATATAACGGGGGGTTGAGGTAACCGCTGGCTTGTGGCCAAGGGTTCGGTAGTAGTTCGGGTTGTTCTTTGAGGGTTTGGGTCCCTCAAAATCGTCCTAAGCCAAGGGGGGATAGTTGCTAGGGCTTCGAACTTTCGCTCAACACGGGGAAGAGGGGAGACTGTCACATAATGGGGGCTTCTCATTTCTACATGCGCCGTTTGCCCGCCAGATCCGACAAAAAATAACTGAATTTCTCGTCGCAGACAAAGTCGTGGTCGAGTTGAAGATCGCCTCCTACTACAACGCCAAAGACGAGGCGCAGCTCCTCAATGAATTGAAGGCGACGGGAATCAAGGTGGGCCTTCTCATCAACTTCGGCCAGGAAAAGGTCGAATTCAAAAGGCTGGCCACGTCCCGCCAACCATCTGCGTTTCATCTGCGTCCATCTGCGTCCATCTGCGGCTAAAAAAACTAATTAGCTTCCAGAGTAGCCTCGCGCCTAATGCCGTTGACGGTGTGGGGGTGGGGGAGCAGGATGCCGCGCATGTCGTCGATGAAGGATCAGTTGAAGTCGCTGGTGGCGCTGGATGAGCCGACGCTGCAGCGGCATGCGTGGTGGCTGTTGCTGGTGCTGGCGTTCCTGACCCTCTTGCCGGGGATGGACCTGCTGCCGCTGGTGGACCGCGACGAGCCGCGCTTTGCCGAGGCGACGCAGGAGATGATCAACCGGCAAAACGCCTTCATCCCCTACTTCAACGGCGAGTATCGCTTCGACAAACCGCCGCTTACCTACTGGTGGATGGGCGTCCATTACGGCCTGCTGGGGCGCAGCGAATTTGCGGCTCGCCTGCATTCGGCGATTTCGGCCTATCTGGTGGCGCTGGTGGTCTTCTGGATGGGGCGGCGCATCTTTGGGGCCAAGGCCGCGTTTCTGGCCGCCGGCGCATGGCTGACCTGCCTGCAGGTGTTCATCCACGGGCGGCTGGCGCTGGCCGACATGCCGATGATCCTCGCCGTGACGCTCACGATGTGGGCGCTTTACGAGCTACTGACCCCCGACGAAGAGCCGCCGCGCTTCAGCCGCTGGTACTGGATGCTGTGGCTCTCGCAGGCGATGGGCTTCCTTGCCAAAGGGCCGATTGCGCTGGCCGTGCCGCTGCTCGCCCTGCTGCTTTGGCGTTTTGCCTTTTACCGCAAGGCCTTGCCGTGGAAGCGCCTGCAAGTGCCGACCGGTCTGCCGCTGGCCTTGCTACCGGTCGCGGCCTGGGGCATTCCCGCGCTGCTCATGACGCAAGGGGCGTTCTGGGACGTCGGGATGGGCAAGCACGTGATCGAGCGCGGCACCAGCAGCTTCAACGACCGCTTTGTGCTGCCGCTCTATTACTTCGGCACCATCTTTTTCAGCCTCTTCCCCTGGGTTGCCCTGGCCGGGCTGGCGTTCCACCGGCTGCGGGCACACTGGAGCGCTGCGAACAGCTTCCTGCTGTCGTGGTTCCTGGCCCCGGTGCTGATCTTCAGCTTTTACGCCACGCAACTACCGCACTACATCCTGCCCGGCTTCCCCGCGTTTTGCCTCGTGCTTTTTCAGAGCGCCAAGCTGCCCGCGCGTCGTCGGATCGAGTCGATCTTTTACTGGGGAGTGATGGGCCTCTGGGCGGTGATCATCGGCGTGCTGGCCTATGGAGCCTTCGGCTTTGCCTGGGCCGGTCCGTTGGTGGTGTTGCGACAAGCAGTCGTGGGGCTGGCGGCGGCTTTGCTCGGCTTTTGGCTGCTGGGGATCTTCGCGCGCTATCAACTGCGTCAGGTGTTCGGCTTCGGCCTGCTGTTGATCGTGATCGGCGCGACTACAGCTGGCGGTTCCCTGCGCATGGTGGTGGCGACCAAGCAGCTGCAGGTGCTCTGGACCAATCTCGCGCCCCAGGGCCAGACCTTTGGGTGGGGCTACGCCGAGCCGGGTCTCGTCTTTTATAGCCAGCGCGAGTGGGAGTTTTTCCACGAGGAAGATCGTGCGCTGAGCGACCTGCTGGCGCAGGAGGGCGTGCAGACAGTCCTGGCACGCGTCCGCGAGTGGCGACTCGATGACGATACTTTCGACGCGATCTTCGCCGGGGAGACACCCGAGCCTTGGCGCGACTTCAGCGAAGCGGTCACGGCAGTCGAGGCTCAGGCGGAGGCGGCAGGCTTCAAGATGATCCGCTTGCAAGGCTTCAACTACGCGCGCTCGAGCTGGGTGGAGCTGGCCGTATTTCTGCGCCCCGAAGGCTTGAGCGAACGCGCGCGGGAAGCGCTCTTGCGCTCCGAGGAAGCCCGGGAAAGCGCCGCTAACTGAATTCTTCGGGCGGCAAGGCCTTGGTCTCCCGCATCATGCGGCGGCCTGCGATGCCCACCAGTAGGCCGCAGGTGATGCCAAAGCTGCTGCCGATCAAGACATCCGAGGGCCAGTGCCGGTTACGCTCCAGGCGCGACCACGCGACGGCGCCGGCGGCAATCGTGGCGGGAATCGCATAGGCCGGGGCGACGATGCAGACGGCGGTGGAGTAGGCAAAACTCGTGGCGCAGTGGCCGCTGGGCAGCGATTGAAACTGGATGGTGCTGCTCGGGCCGTAAAAGCCTTGCGGCGGCGCATCGGTCAACTCGGCCCCCGCGGGGATCTGGGGCGCACCAAAAAGAAACCAGGCGGGCTTCTGGGTCTCGGTGCCCACGACATCCGCCCATTCGGCGCTGGGGCGGGGGCGACCCAGGGTGCCTCGAAATACGTTGACGCCGATACCCGCAAAGCAGGCCGCAAAGATGATCGTGAGGGCGATCGCCTTCCAGTCGCGCCGCTTCTGGAAAGTGCCGATCACCCATAGGGCGAGGCAGACGTAGAGCGGCAGGCGGTCGAAGTTCAGCTCTTCGCTGAGGAACCCGGCCAGCTCGTAGGCCTCGCTGGGCTCACCCAGTTGCAAGGCTGGCAGCAGGCTTTGATCGAAAAAGCTGAGGCCTACCGCCAAAAGGATGGCGGCCAAATTCAGCATGAGCAACATACGCCAATGATCGCGCGCCACCCCGGGAATTCCCTTCCATAGGGTGGCGAGCATCTGCCAGGAATTCATCGCCGCCGACGTTGAAGCCTCTCGCCTGTCGGAGCAAGCGGAAGTGTTCGTTTTACAGATACGTCACTACAATTTAGGATAGTCGTTCCACGCGCGGCAGGGCCAACGTGCGCACGGCTTCCAGGTCGAAGGCCGCTACCCCGGCGTCGCCGGCATTGACGGCTCCATACCGCATCGCTTCGGCCAAGGCGGCTGGCCAGGATTCTCCCTGCTCCAAGTGCGCGAGCAGCGCCGCCAGCGTCACATCGCCCGAGCCCACGGGAGAGACCATCTGCTCCAGACGGGGGGGATTCAGGCGGTAGAGCGCGCGCCCATCGTCGCAAAAAAGCACTTCGTTGCCGCCGTCGGTGATGATCCAGCGGCGCACCGGGGCTTCGTGGACGGCTTCGAGGCCGTAGCGCGGGTCTTCGTGCCAGCTGCGGGCTTCAGCCATGCCCCGCCACTCGTCGCGGTTGATCTTCAGCAGGTCGAAGGGCAGTTCGAGCGCGGCTTCGAGAGGGGCGCCGTAGCAATCGAGCGCGAAGCGCACCCCCTGAGGCTGTAGTGCTTCCATCGCTTCCTGCAGGCTGGCCGTAAAGCGTCCGTCCCACCCCGGCATGGAGCCACAGAGGGCGATCCAACCCGGGCGCTCTTCGGCAATGGCGGCGAGGGCCTTTTTCCAGGCCTCGAAGGGTACCGGGCGGTCTTGCCCCATGAAGGTCGTCTCATCCGGCCGGTCGTCGACACGCGCCACCCAGCCCTGTCGGTTTTCGGCCCCGAGGCCAAAGGCGCGATAGGCAAACGGCTGGGCTTCGAGCCACGCCTCGCATTTTTGCCCGATAAAACCGCCGGTAAAACAGTAGGCCGTCGTCTCCAACCCCAGCCGCTCGGCCATGCGGGAGACATTGATGCCCTTGCCGCCCACTTGAAAGCTTTCTTGATAAGCGCGCTGGGTGCGCCCCCAGTTGGCGCTGCGGTAGTAGGCGGTGGTCTCGGCCAGGAGGTTGCCGGTGAGGGTAATCAGGTGGGCCATATGGAGGGGTGAAAGAGGTTAGCGCCGGCTCGGTCGCCAGCGTCCGCTGGGGCTCTGGTAAGTATCGCCCCGACCATCCCCCAACGTCAAGAAATGGCACAACAGGTAGCCCATGCCAAAGCCTCCCACGTGCGCCCACCACGCGACGCCTCCGCCCGCCGCATCCGGGTCGGTAATAAAGCCGTTGAAAAACTGCAGGCCCAGCCAGTAGAGCAGGAAGATGTAGGCCGAGATGCGGAAAAACGGCCCGAAAAAGAACGGCGGGATCAGCATGTCGATCCGGGCGAGCGGGTAGAGCCGCAGGTAGGCCCCCATGACCCCGGCGATCGCCCCGCTGGCCCCGATCACCGGGATCGGTGAATTCGGATGGGCCACGATCTGCAACGCACTGGCGGCGATCCCGGCGAGCAGGTAGAGCGCGATGAAACGCCCCGGGCGCAGGCGGTCTTCCACGTTGTCGCCAAAAATGTAGAGCGTCCACATGTTGGCGAGGAGGTGAAACCAGCCGCCGTGGAAAAACATCGTGGTGATGAGGCTTTGCGCGAGGTGAAACAGCCCCACTTGCTCCCGCAGCTCGGCGTCGGTAAAGAAGCGCGGCACCACGCCAAAGAAGACGACCGCCTCGTGCAGCCGGGCGCCCAGCGACAGCTCCCAGAGGAAGACGACGGCGTTGAAGACGAGCAGCGAGGGCACGATGATGGCCCGCCGGCGCGCCGGGTTGTGGTCTTTGATCGGAATCATGCAGTTGCGGCGCAGTGGCCCAGTCGAAAGACAAAAAAGCCTCACCCGGAAAGGGCGAGGCGGAAGTGTGCGGAAACGCTGCGAACGGCTCTAGATGTCGAAGTAGAGCGTATACTCGTAGGGGTGGGTGCGCAGGCGCACGGCGTCGTACTCCGCCATCTTGAGGGCCACGAAGTTGTCGATGAAGTCCTTGGTGAACACATCGCCCTTGAGCAGGAACTCGTGGTCGGCAGCGAGGGCTTCGCAGGCGCCCTTGAGGCTTTCGGGCACCATCTGGAGGTTGGCGGCCTCTTCCGGCGGCAGGTCGTAGAGGTTCTTGTCGATCGCGTCGCCCGGGTCGATCTGGTTTTCGATCCCGTCGAGGCCGGCCATAAGGATGGCGGAGAAGGCGAGGTAGGGGTTGGCCGACGGGTCGGGGCAACGGAACTCCACGCGCTTGGCCTTGGGCGACTGGCTGTATTGCGGGATGCGGCAGATGGCCGAGCGGTTGCGGGCCGAGTAGGCGAGGATCACCGGGGCCTCGAAACCGGGCACGAGGCGCTTGTAGGAATTGTTCGTCGGGTTGGTCAGCGCGCAGAGGGCCGGGGCGTGCTTGAGCAGACCGCCGATGTAGTAGATCGCCTCCTGGCTCAGCCCCGCATAGCTGTCGCCCGCGAAGACGGGCTTGCCGTCTTTCCAGATCGAGCTGTGCACGTGCATGCCCGAGCCGTTGTCGCCAAAGATCGGCTTGGGCATGAAGGTCGCGGCCTTGCCGTACTTGTAGGCCACGTTCTTGACCACATACTTGTACTTGCAGATGTCGTCGGACATCTTGAGCAGGGGGGCGAAGCGCAGGTCGATCTCGCACTGGCCGGCAGTCGCCACCTCGTGGTGCTGCGTCTCGATGTCGAGGCCGATGGAGGCCATCGTCAGGCACATCTCGTTGCGCAGGTCCATCAGCTTGTCCATGGGGGACACCGGGAGGTAGCCCTGCTTGTGCGGGATTTTGTAGGCCAGATTGGGGCGCTCGTCCTCGCCGGTATTCCAGGGGGCTTCGACCGAATCCACCGCGTAGAAGGATTCGTTGGAGCTGGTGGAGTAGCGCACGTCGTCGAAGACGAAGAACTCCGCCTCGGGGCCGAAGAAAGCCGTGTCGCCGATGCCCGTGCTCTTGAGGTATTCCTCGGCTCGCTTGGCGATGCCACGGGGGGAGCGGGAATACGACTCGCGCGTCATCGGGTCTTCCACGTCGCAGGTCAGGCTCAGCGTGGGGGCGGCGACGAAGGGGTCGATAAAGGCGGT
Organism: Verrucomicrobiota bacterium JB022; assembly: GCA_030673845.1. NCBI lineage: Bacteria > Pseudomonadati > Verrucomicrobiota > Verrucomicrobiota bacterium JB022. The sequence continues at coordinate 77,549 of JAUTCQ010000011.1, read as the reverse complement.
GGCGGCGTCGGGCATGATGAGCATGTCCGAAGACTCGATGCTGCGCCAGCCGCGGATGGACGAGCCGTCGAAACCGTGCCCGTCGACGAAAAGGTCTTCGGTCAATTCGTGGGCCGGCATCGTCAGATGGTGCCAACGCCCGTGAATGTCAGCAAACTTGAGGTCCACAAACTGGACGTCGTGTTCGTTTGCCAGCTCCAAAACTTCCTTGGGTGTCATGTCTCTGGTGGTCGGGTTGAGAGGTATGGTAGAGGTGTTGCGGCCGGCCCTCGCGGGCTCCATCAACCACGCCCGATCGCAGCAATGGCGATACCAGGCGCAGGGGTGGGGGTGCTCTGGTTAATTTTGACCAGTTGTAGTGAGGGCCGGTTCAAGATGGGGAAGAAGTTCGCTGACGACGGTAGCCACCTCCCGGCGGTGCTGCCGATACGTCTGGAGAAAACTGGCGGGAGTCAGGCGCATCCATACGGCCAGGTCTTGCTGTGCGGCCTCCGCCTCGGGCAGCTCGCTTACGGCCTCGTGGGCTTCGCGCCGTAGGTGCAGCTCGATGCGACGATAAAACGTGTAGGCTTTGCGCAAAAGGTCGAGCCTTTCCGGCGAGAGCAGGCCCGCCTCGGCCATTGCCTCCAGCGCAGCCCGGGTATTGGCCGTGCGCAGGCTGGGGTGATCGCGCCCGTGCTGCAACTGCAGCCGTTGGGCGAGGAATTCGATGTCCAGCAGGCCGCCCCGGCCCACCTTGAAGCCCCGGTAATCCTGCTCGGCGGTGCGCGCCTTCTCTTTCAGGATGCGCTCGCGCACATGGTCGAGGTCCGCGCTTTCCTCCTCCGTAAAGGGGCGCTCATAGACCCAGTCTTGCCGCCAGGCTTCGAAAGCCGTTTCCAGCTCCGGATTGCCCGCCACTACCCGCGCGCGGGTCAACATCTGGCGCTCCCAGGTCTGCCCCCGCTTCTCGTGGTAACGCTGGAGGGCAGGCAGGGTCGTCACGAGCGGACCGTCCTGCCCGTGCGGGCGCAGGCGGAAGTCGAGGTCGAAGGTGCGGCCGAGGTCCTGCTCCTTGTAGGCGATGAGGTCGTTCAGCTCCTGCGCGAGGCTGATGGATGCTTCGCTTTCGCCCTCCGGGCCGATGAGCAACAGGTCGAGGTCGGAGCCCAACGCCAGCTCTTCGCCGCCATACTTGCCGAGCGCCACGATCAGCAACCGCCCTTCGGGATCGACCCGCTGGAGGGTGTGGGTGAGGGCCGCGTCGGAGAGGGCCGTCAACTGCCGCTCCAGGTCGACCAGCGAGAAGTCTTCCAGCAGGCCGTTGATCGAAGCCCGCACCTGCTCGGCCTTGACGAAGAGCCACAGCCAGCGCCGGAACGCCTCGCGCTCGGTCGGGCCATGCCTCAGCTCGTCCAGCAGATCGACGCGCGACTTCTGGCGGCGCACGCTCTGCACCAGCAGCTCTTCCATGATCTCCGGGTGCTGGCAGAGCAGCTTGAAGATGAATTCGCTACGGTCGAAAAGCAGGCAGAGCACGCGGAAAAACGACGGGTTGAGCCCGCAGGTCTTCAGGAACTGCTTGCGCGCACCATAGCGTTCGGCAAAGCGGCTGATCCGGCGCAGCGTGCGCAAAGGGCGCGACAGACCCTGAAAGGCGTCGCCGAAGTTGGCCGCGAGGTCGGCAAAGAGCATCACATGCTCGCGCGTGAGGGATGCATCCGGGCTGCCGAGGATGAACTCGTGCAGGTGCTTGGCCGCATCCGCGTGGGGACCGAACCAAGTGCGGATGCACTGCTCCACAAAGGGGCTCGCCTGGGCGGTGGTCAGGAAGTCGGCCCACTCCTTTTCGTGCCGGTGGTCGGCCTCGTGAGGGAAGAGCTCCTGGTAGTTGTGGCGCACGCGGTCGCGGCGCGCCTGCAGGTCGGCCTCAAAAGCTTCCACGCTCGGGTAGTCCATCGATTTGGCGAGGCGCGCGCGCTCGGGGCCCGGCGGCGGGAGATCGTGGGTCTGCTGCTCGTCCCGCATCTGGGCTCGGTGCTCCAGTCGACGCAAGAGGTCGTACGTCTCGATCAGAAACGTCCGCAGCTCGGGCGCAATCAGGTTGTAGCGCGTCAACTGCCGGATCGCCTCGCGCGTGGAAGCCGTCTGCAAAAAGGGGAAGCGGCCGGCGTGCACCAGTTGCAGGATCTGCGCGAAAAACTCGATCTCGCGGATGCCGCCGTAGCCGTTCTTGAGGTTGAGCTGCAGGCGGTTGGTGCCCACGACTTCTTTCTCCATGCGCTGCTTGAGCGTCGCCACGTCTTGCGGCAAAGAGGCCGGCGGGTGACGCGGGTAGCGGAAGGTATGGACCAGCTCCAGAAACTCGCCACACACGGCCTTGTCACCCGCCACCGCGCGCGCCTTGAGCAGCATCATGCGCTCCCAGGTCTGCCCCCGGGCGAAGTAGTAATTCACCGCCGCGCCCACCGAGGTGATCAGTTGCCCGGCCGCGCCCTCGGGCCGCAGCCGCAGGTCGACATTGTAGAGAAAGCCGTCGGCAGTGCGCCGGGTCAGCACCTGCAGGAACTCCTGGCCGACGCGGGTGAAAAACTCGCCGTTGGCCATCCCGCTCAGGCGGTCGCCGCGCTTCACGTGCCCGCGCCCCTCGCTCAGGAACATCAAATCGACATCGGAGCAAAAGTTCAGCTCTTCGCTGCCCAGCTTGCCCAGGCCCAGCACGCCCAGCTTGGCCGGTTGGTCCAGCTCTTCATCCCAAGGCGTGCCCAGCTTTTGCTCCCACTTCGCCCACGCCTGTTCAAAGACCTTCTGCAGGCAAAAGTCGGCCAGGGAGGAGAGCTCGCGCAGCGTCACGCGCATCGGAGCCAGCTCGTTGACTTCCCGCCACGCGATGCGCAGCGAGTGCCAGCGGCGAAACTGGCGCAACTTGCTGTAGAGGGCCTCACCGCTCACTTCGCCCGCAAAGGCTCTCCAGTGGGTGGCATACCGGCCCGCACCAAAGGGCAGATCGACTGCGCCGGTATCCGCCAGCCAGGCTACAATCTGCGGCTGGCGCACCAGCAGGCGAAAATACAGGGGGCTCGCCTCCGCCAGTCGCTCGAATTCGACGAAGCGGCCAGACGACTCCAGCCACACGAGGACGCTGGGATCAGTTTCCGACGCCGTCAGCGCCTGGCGTAGTTCCTCGTGAAAATCCATGGGGCAGGGGCGGGGGCGTCGTGCGGCGCCAGAAGGTGCGGTACAGGTTGGTACGCGGGCGGTTACGCGCAAGCTTCTTTTCCCAGCTCCGCCAAGCCAATACCTCCGGCACCGTCTCCTGCCGGAAGACCGCGACCATTTGCCCGAGGTGGAAAATCAGAATCCGCCCCGGCTGAGACTCCACCTTGCTCAAGTAGAGGATCAACGGCGAGGTGGCGTCGGCAATGCGCGCCCGGGGGAGAGGGAGGGAAGCCAGCGGCAAGCTCCACGCGTATTCTTCGGCCAAGGTGCGCAGCTCATCCTCCGTCAGCACCGACGGTAGTGGATGGGTCTGGATCACGATTTCGGGCACCTGCTCGCGGCGCATCAGCGACAAAGCCTCGCCCAACGGAAGGTTGCCGGGCACGTCACGCCAGCGGTGGGCCGCCACTTCGCCCAGCGACACGCCCCGCATCATCTCCTCGCGGCGGATGGCCTGGTATTCCAGATCGCCCGCGAGGAAGATAAACGCAAACAGCACCGCCGGCTGCCAACTGCCGATGTAGATCGCGCCCAGCACCGCGCAGAGCGCCAGCGGCTTGGCCACCCAGACCGACCAGCGCGTGGCGGTGAGGTAGTCGAGGCGCGTGGCCAGCAGCGAACGCAGGATGCGCCCGCCGTCCATCGGGTAGACCGGCACGAGGTTGAAGACCCCCATCGTGAGGTTGTAAATGAAGAGAAAGAGCAGGAAGCCGATCCCGTCGAAAGGAGTGAAGGCACGCTCCAGCCCGTCCCAACCTCGCCAATGGCCCGTCACGTAGAGCGCGACAAAGACGAGGGCCGAGATCGCAAAATTGACGGCCGGCCCGGCTGCAGTGACGATGAATTCGCGGCCTGGCTGCCTCGGCAGTTGCTCCATCTCCGCGACCCCGCCGATTGGCAGCAGCAGGATGCGCCGCGTCTCCACGCCGTAGCGGCGAGCGGCCAAGATATGCCCGAATTCGTGCATCACCACGCAGGCGAAGATGCCCGTTACCAACAGGATCCACCACAGCGCGTTGGCGGCGGGCGCTACGTCGGCCGGGCGCTCGGGGTGGGTTGCGCCCATCCAGCCCGCATACACCAGCAGCAAGGCGAAGGTGATATGCAGGTCGAGCCTGACACCGAGAATCCTGAAGAGAGGGATCGACCACGAGCGGTCTCGCATAAACCTATCCTCTACACGCGCGGGCTTTTTAGCAAGTATGGGTTCCTTTTCGCGCCTCACGCCATGCTGGTTAAAATTGACCAAGCACCTCAGGCTTGCAAAGTGAGTGAGTAAAAATGCACATGGTGATGCAATATTCCATTTGAGAACGCTTCCTGCTGACCCACTTGCAAAACTTCCCGTTCTATGTGCGCAGACGCCTCGCCCCAGATCCTCATTATCGATGACGACTCCGAAATCTTATATTCCCTCGACCGCGTGCTCAGCTCGCGTGGCTACCGCGTTTCCACGGCCAGCAGCGGCGAAGCAGGGATCGGTGTAGCGGAGCGCGAACGCCCGCACGTCATCTTCCTCGACAACCGCATGGAGGGCATGAGCGGGCTGGAGACGCTCCAGCATATCCGCTCCGTCAGCCCTCACTCGATGACGATTCTGATGACGGCCTTCGGGACGACACAGACCGCCATCGAGGCCATGAAGTTCGGGGCCTTCGACTACATCATCAAGCCCTTTGACATCAAGAAGGTGCTGAGCCTGACCGAAAAGGCGGTCCAGGCCCATCGCGACTTGGCCGCAACCGAGCGCAACCAGTATTCCCCCGTCCTCAACAGCGAGGATTACAAGGAAGGGCTGGTCGGCAATTCGGAGCCGATGCAGGAAGTCTTCAAGATCATCGGTCAAGTCGCCGCCAGCGATGTGACGGTGATGGTAACGGGCGAAAGCGGCACGGGTAAGGAACTCGTCGCCCGCTGCATCTACCAGCACAGCCACCGCAGCACCGGGCCGTTCATGGCCGTCAACTGCGCGGCAATCCCCGATAATTTGATCGAGTCGGAGCTGTTCGGCCACGAAAAGGGTTCCTTCACCGGCGCCACGCAGCAACGCCTCGGCAAGTTCGAGCTGTGCGACGGTGGGACGCTCTTTCTCGATGAGATCGGCGATATGGCACTGCCGACCCAGACGAAGATCCTCCGCGCCTTGCAAGAGGGCGAGATCCAGCGCGTCGGCGGCACCAGCACGATCAAGGTCAACGTCCGCCTCGTCGCTGCGACGAACAAGCACCTTGAGCAGATGGTGGAGGAGGGAGAGTTCCGGGAAGACCTCTATTACCGCCTCAACGTCATGCGCATCCGCCTGCCCGCGCTGCGCGAGCGCCCGGGCGACGTGCCGGCACTGATCGACTTCATGCTCCAGCGGCTGCAGAAAGACCGTGGCAGCCGCGTGCGCCGCGTGTCTTCGGAGGCTATGCAACGCCTCGTCGACTACAGTTGGCCGGGCAACGTCCGCGAGCTGGAAAACGTGATCCAGCGCAGCGCCGTGCTCGCCCAGGGCGATACCATCCTCGCCAAGGATTTGCCGGACGAAATCCGCCGCCCGGGGGCCATTCCTGCGCCCACCCGCAAGGCGGGCTCCACCACCAAGCCACCCTTTGAAGAAAGCGCGCCCGACTCCGCCGAAGAGCCCAAGGCCAAGACCGTAACCACGACGGCAGACGTTACTTCGCCCGAGCCCAGCGCGGCCGTACCGCTGCGCGAAACCGTGGCCGTGACCGCCCCTGCGCCGGTCGCGGCGCCGGTAGAAGCGGCAGCCCAGCCGATCCCGGCCATGGCCCCCGCCTTTGATCGTGGCAGCATCGACCTCAGCACTGCCCTCGACATCCTCTTCGAGCGTATCCGCAAGGAAGTGGACGAAGACATCCTGCACCACATCGAGCGCGAGATGATCGTCCGTGTCTTGCGTGAGACAGGCGGCAACCAGGTCAAGGCCAGCACCATCCTCGGCATCACCCGCGCTACCCTCCGCAAACGCATCGACCAGCACAACCTGCGTTGGTAGAGGCCTCCCTTGGCCATGGATAAAACCCGGATAGGCACGGATCCCAAAACATCCGCGCCAATCTGCGTTCATCTGCGGCTAAAAGAAGCTACTTCGTCGGCGCGTCGATCCGACCGGAGATCACTTCGCGCGTTTCGCGGAGAATGCCGTGCAGCAGCCAGGGCTCGCGTGGGTCCCAGTTGATCGCCTGACCTTCCATCGGGATCGGGATTTCGTCGACCCAGCGCAGCACGGAGCCTCCGGTAGGGAACTCCAGCACGTAGAGGCTCTGGTGGTCGTGGCCTGTTACATACAGGCGGCCATCGGGGCCGAAGCCGCCCCCGCTGAAGGAGTAGGGGGCGCAGGCGTCCACCAGCTCCGGCGGGAAGACATAGCCGCCGACACGCCGCCACTCCGCGTCAAACACCACCAGTTGCGCCCAGGACGGGTCGCGGTTGGGCTCGGCCGCCTTTTGGCCGTAGTGGGCAAAGCAGATATACCAGAGCCCGTCGCGCCGGTCCACCCAAGTGCAGGAGCCGTAGGCGATGCCAAAGGAGTGGCTGCCGAGGTGCTCCAGCGTCTCCGGGTCGAAGATCTCGATCGAGCTCGTCATTGGCACCTGCGGGTAGTTGGAGTGCGCGACGTAGAGCTTGCCGTCCAGCACGATGCCCGCGTTCAGGTGGATCATCGGGTCGCCTTCCGGGCATTCCCAGGTCTTCAGCAGCTCGCCGGTGCGGTTGTATTTGACGATCTTGTAGTTGTGGATCGCGAAATACGCTTCGCCGTCCGACGCCACCCCCTGCTTGGCGTCCGGGGCCTCGAAACGCTTCGTCTCCGTAAAGCTGCGACCGGAGGAGGCGAGCGGTTCAGCGTAGACCAGGGAGAGGGTGAGCAGCGGCAGCAAGACGAAGAGACAACGTAGTTTCATGGCAGGCGCAAAACGCTTGACCATACGAGGTATGCGCGACGTTCCGGTGACATGCAGGGGGCGATTCCGTGACGTTGGTCGTGGAAATGCGGCTACAATTCCTCGCGATTGCGCTTGAGATTCATGAATCGCCGACTCTTAGTGGCACTTATGTGTCAATTAAGGCATTCCATCGTGCTCGGAATTCACATGCTCGCAGCGGGCAGCCTCTTCGGCCTCTCGGTCGGCGGGAATTACGAGGTGGAGCAGGTTGTTTCCAATGTGAACGACTACAGCTTCACCCAGTATGAAGGGCTCAGCGTCAGCGGCGGCACGCTCTATTACGGCAACTTCCGCGAAGTGAAGGCCTTCAACCTCGGCACCCGCACCGAGAGCATCTACGGCAGCCTGCCGGGCAACAACGGGATCTCGCACGTCACCTACGCCGGCGGCCAGGTCTACGCCTCGCACTTCACGTCTTACGCGCAGCCCTATCCCTACTTTTTCGGCAGCGTGAGCCAGGGCGGCAGCTTCAATCAGCAGCTGCAGATGGACGGCATTTACGACGCGGCGGTGGCCCCCAACGGCAACCTCTACTTCGTTTCCAACCACGACTCCAATGGAGACGACCTCGGCGACGGCAGCCGCATCTACCAGTTCGACATCACGACCGGCCTCGCCAACGAAGTGGCGGCGATTGGTGGCGCCAGCGGCGGCTTGACTTTCGATGCGGCGGGCAATCTCTACTACGCCAATTTCGATGCCGACCAACTGATCTCGTTCAGCGCCAGCCAGGTCGCAACCGGGGGCCTGCAACTGGCCGACGCCAACGTGGTCATGACGCTCGAAAACGGCGGCTACCTCGGCTTCGACAGCGCCGGTTTCCTGCTCGCCAGCCAGCTCGACGACTTTCTCGGCTCGTCCATCAACCGCTACGACCTGAGCACTGGGACGATGGTTGGCACTGTCGCTACCTCCGACGACGGCAAGCAGTTCCACAAGTTCGTGACCGACGGTGATACCGTCTACATTATCGAACAGTCGTGGGACTGGTCGGGCGACTACGGCAGCGCCATCTACGGCGTCACGATCGTCCCGGAGCCGCAGACCATCGCCCTCTGGGCCGGGCTGCTCGTCGGCGCGGTCGTGTGGGTGCGTCGGCGCAAGTAGCGCGGCGCTGCAGGCAGGTTCTCGCGGCGAGGCTTACCGATAGGGGCCTCGCCGTTGTTGTGCTCTCTTACAAGCGGCTGCGATAGAGCTGCGGGTCGACGACGGCGAGCATGGCCGCGGCCTTGTCATCGGGCAGCTCCAGAAACTCGATGATCCGTGCAATGGTCTGCTCGGGGTCGTTCATCAACGCATTGTAGTTGATCGTGAGCAGGTCGCACTTCGGATGGCTGCGCAAGGCCTGCTGGCAGTCTTCCATCTGCTGGAGCAAGACCCGGGCGAGGTGCGGCGAGTGGGCCTGGCCGCCCGGCTTTTGCAGGCGCTCGAGCATCTGGCGTTGCGAGTCCATGATCTCGCGCGGATGCCGCTCCATGAAGATTACTTTACAGGCTTCGGTGGGCGGGAGGAACTTCACCAGCGGGGCGACCACCTTCAGTGCCTTGCCGCGGCCTTCGGCGAGCCAGGTGTTGTCCTGATGAAGGCGCTTGATGCGCTCGTGCTCGAAGTAGCCCTTGCGGTTGGATTCGTCCGCGCTGCGTTTGCGGTCGGTCAGCGGGTCGAGCCCGGCGGCTACCAGCATCTGCATGGTCATGGAGGTGCCCGAGCGGGGCAACCCGGAGACTACGGTAAGCCGCTCCGAGGCGGGGGCCTGCGCCTTGCCGGTCACACACAACGGCTGCCGGCCCTCGAAGTTGGCCGTAACGACTTTCCAGGCGGCATCGTCCTGTTCCTCCACCGAAGGCAGGTCTGCGCTCAAGTCTGCCATGCGCTGCGCGTTGGCTTCGCGGGCTTCCGCCGCGAGGGCCTGATGGGCTTTGGCCTTGATCGGCTGCTGCAGGTGGTCGGCATAGATGGCGGCCAGCAACTCATGGGCCTCGGGGTAATGCCGCGCCTGTTGCACGGCTACCTCCAGGGTTTCTACCGCCCATTCGAGGTGGCCGAGGCGCACGAGGGCCGCGCCGTAGGCATAGTGAGCCCTCGGGTTGAAGTAGTTGAGCTGAAGGCTCGTCAAGGCGTGGGTGGCGGAGATGTAGTCCTCGCCCAGGAGGTATTGCGCCCGGCTGAGCTGCAGGTGGGCTTCGGCGTCGTCCGGGTCCAGTTCGAGAGCCTTTTCCAGCCACTCGACCGCCTTCTCCGGCTCGTTCAGGCGCGTGCAAAGATCCCCGAGCAGACGAAACAGCCGCTGCTGACGGCCCGGCCAGGTGTCGGTCAGGCTTTCGAGCAACTGCCGCGCGGCCTCGTCTTCACCCACTGCCATCAGGACGCGCGCCTCGTAAAATTTGAGGCCTGCTTCATCCACTTTCGAGCGACCGACCAGGCGGCGTATCTTCGGCTGCTTGCGGCGTAGCTTCTCCTCTGCTTCTTCGCCCGCTGCCGCCTGCGCCTTGTGCTCTTCGTCCAGCCGGGCAAGCTCCGCCTGTGCCTCCTTGGCGTAGCGTCGGATCGTCGTGTTGAGTCGGTTGAAGGTCCGCTTGAGGTCGTCATGAGCCTTGAGGGTCATCTCGCACTGGAGCTGCAGCAGGCCGAAGCGGCTTTCTTCGGGCCATTGCGCCCAGAGGCGGACGGCGATGCGGTGGGCTTCGACAAATTTTTTGCCGTCGAAGTAGGCCTGCGCGAGGTTGTAGTCGAGCTCTCTCACCGTTTCGGCTACCGCCACCTCCTTGTCTTCGTCGGGCTGGTCGATGTAGCCGAGGTCGACGAGCTGCTGCAGGGCGGCCTTGGCGTCGCGCGCGTCGAGCTGACGGTCGGAGGGGTGACATCCGTCATCGCCGGCAATGGCGTCCCAGCTCTCCACGTATTCCACCGGACGTTTTTCGCGGAAGACCTTGGAGAGGACTTTGCCGTCCATATCGCGCCCCACCGGTAGACCGAAGGCATGCAAGAGGGTGGGGGTAATGTCCAGCAGCGAGCCCGAGAAGATTTCTTCGCCTCCCGATTTCACGTCTGGCCCGGCCATGACGAAAATGCCGTATCGGCGGTGCTCCGAAGCCGGACCCGCCGGGGCGTTGGGCAGGGAGTGAGGCCGCAAGTGGTCGGGGTGGAACCCGTGGTCGGAAATCAGCATCACGTTGGTTTCCGGCCCTGCGAGCTGCAGCAGCACGCCGAGCATCATGTCGTGGAAGACATAGCCGGACTCCATCACGTGGCGGTAAATCTCAAAGTCTTCGTCGCTCACCCGGGGGTCTTTCGGCGGGTGATACTTCATGAAGCCGTGCCCGAAGTGGTCGATCCCGTCGTAATAGACGGCCATGAAATCCCACGGCTCCAGCTGCATGGTCGCGGTGGCGGCTGCGTGCACGGTCGAGATCTCCGCGAGGATCTTGGCCAGCGAACCCAGGCGCCGGTCCTTTTCCTGATCGATCTCTGCTGCGCGCGGGATGAAGGGCAGCAACATCTCGCCGGAGACCCAGGCCGGGTGCAGGCGCATCTCGGAGAGTGGCTGCAAGAGGCGCGAGGGGTGGATGGCCTGGGTATCATGTGGCCAGTTTTCCGGGTCCTTGCTTGCCCGCTGAAACTGGTTGGAGACCATCACGCCATTGATGGGCTCTGCCGGGTGCGAGGGCCACCAGCCGATTACGTTGCTCTGCTTGCCCGACTGGTTGAGGATGTTCCAGACGGCCTTGGTTTTGCGCGAGAGATTCGTCACCGGGCGGACGGCTCCCGTGGCGGGGTCCGGCTCGCTGAACCCGTTGATTCCGTGCTTGTAGGGGCGTTTGCCGGTGCCGATGCTCGTCCAGAGCATGGGAGAAAGCACGGGGTGAAGCGTGTGCAGGTTGCCCCAGACTCCCATTTTGATGAGGCGCTGGAGGTTGGGCATCTTGCCCCGGTTGAGCAAGGGGCGGATCATGCGCCAGTCGGCGGCATCCCAGCCAATCAACAGAGTTCTTTTTGCCTTCATCTGGAAAGAGAAAATAGGGGAATCTCGCGGGCTGGGCCCAAACAAAAACAGGACGCCACGCGCGCGGCATCCTGTTCAAGCAAAAGATGATACAGTATCTGAGCCCTTAAGCGGCACTCTTGCGGCTGGCGAGGTAGCGACGCATCCCCACGGCACCGGCGGCAAGCAGGCCGAGGGCGGCCATCGTCTCCTTCGGCTCCGGCACCGCCGGGGTCGACTCGGTCTGGCCTACGGTCAACGTTTCGCCCGCATCCGCCCAGGCCCAGCTATTGATGGTGATTTGGCCCACATTGAGGGTGACGTTGGCCCAGCCGTATTGCACACCATTGCCGGAATCGAACTCGAAGGCAATGAAGCCAGCTTCGCCAAAGGAAAACTCCCGCCAGTTCCAGTCCACCCACGAGCTGGAGGTGAGAGTGAGCCCGCTGTCCGCATTGGTAAGCAAGGACGCAGAGATTTCAACGCCTTCGGCCAGCGAAGCCACCCGATTCGAGCCATCTAGTGCGATCTTGAAATTGTTGTAGTTCCCTGCCGGGAAGTAGGCGCGCCTGCTAGTATAGACGCTGTATGTGGAGGAGTAAAAAAAGATCCAGGTATCGAAACTGGCCAGGGCGGTCGCACCGGTCGAACCGCCTTCAAGATACCAGATATCGCCGTCGGTATCGAGGGTGAGCGGGGAGGTCACCACGTTGATTGCACCAAAGGTGGTCGCCGAGACTCCGAGAGTTGAAACAGAAAGTAAGGTGACGTTGCGCGATTTCATTGCACTAGATGGTAATAATTTGCATGCCCAGCTGTGGGGATGTTCTGGGTATGGAGGTTTTTATCTCTCCTGGCAATAACGTTCTTCGCTAGGCAGCACTCTTGCGGCTGGCGAGATAGCGACGCATCCCCGCAGCGCCGGCGGCCAGCAAGCCCAGTGCGGCCATCGTCTCCTTCGGCTCCGGCACCGCCGGCGTCGACTCGGTCTGGCCTACGGTCAACGTTTCGCCCGCATCGGCCCAAGCCCAGCTATTGATGGTGATCTGACCCACATTGAGGGTGACGTTGGCCCAGCCGTATTGCACACCATTGCCAGAATCGAACTCGAAGGCAATGAAGCCAGCTTCGCCAAAGAGGAACTGGCGCCAGTGCCAGCCCGGTCCAGAACTGGAGGTGAGAGTAAGCCCGCTGTCCGCATTGGTAAGCAAGGACGCAGAGATTTCAACGCCTTCGGCCAGCGAAGCCACCCGATTCGAGCCGTCTAGTGCGATCTTGAGATTGTTATAAGCCGGGGACGGGAAGTAGGCATACCGGTAACTGCTGGTGTAAGTGCTAGAGCCGACGGTGAAGGTCGTCACACTCGACCAGGAATCGAGCCTTGCCAAAGCCGTTCCGCTAGAGCCGCCCTCCAGATACCAGATATCGCCATCGGTATCGAGGGTGACGGGATTCGCCACGAAATTGATCGCGCCAAAGGCAGTGGCCGAGACGCCAAGTGAAGAGACAGACAGGAGTGTAACGTTTTTAGACTTCATAGAGATCGTGTGTAAGCAGGAGACTTGGGGCAAAGTCTTTAACGTGATCTAGGGCAGGAGCAAGTAAATTGCTCGGGCTTAACTAAACAGGCAATCGGCCTTATGCAGATGAAGGTATGTTTTGCCCCGGAGTCAGTCCCCTCCCGCATCTTCTCCTCCCTTTCCCTTGCCAAGCGGGCGGGCGTCTGCCACCTCTAGTCGTTTCCCATGAGCGATTCGCAGCCGCAGTCCATCGACACTTCCGATCAATACGCCGTGCGCCGGGCCAAGCTCGACGAGATGCGCGGCAATGGCTTGGACCCCTTCCACAAAAACTGGGAGCAGACCCACACCTCCGTCGAAGCCCAGGCCAGCTGGGTGGAGGACGAAGCCGCGTGCCCCGAAGTCTATTGCGCCGGGCGCCTGTTGACCAAGCGCGTGATGGGCAAGGCCAGCTTTGCCCACATCCTTGATCGCGCGGGCAAGCTGCAGCTCTACGTGCAGCGCGAGGTGCTGGGCGAAGAGGCGTATGCGTTTTTCAAGAAGCAGCTCGACCTGGGCGACTTCGTGGGCGTGCGCGGCAAGGTCTTCAAGACCAAGACCGGCGAAGTGACCCTGCGCGTCGAAGAGCTGCAGATCGTGGCCAAGGCCCTGCGCCCGCTGCCCGAGAAGTGGCACGGCCTGCAGGACGACGACCAACGCTACCGCCAGCGTTACCTCGACCTGATTTCCAACGAAGACAGCCGCCGCGTGTTCCAACTGCGCAGCCGCGTCATTGCCACGATCCGCCGCTACCTGCAAGACCAGGACTTCCTCGAAGTCGAGACCCCGGTTTTGACGCCTGAGGCGGGTGGGGCGGCCGCGCGCCCGTTCCAGACGCACTTCAACGCGCTGGATTGCGACTTTTACCTCCGCATCGCGCTGGAGCTGCACCTCAAGCGCATGCTCGTGGGCGGCTTCGACCGCGTGTTCGAGTTGAGCCGCGTCTTCCGCAACGAAGGCCTCAGCCGCCGCCACAACCCCGAGTTTACCATGCTGGAGGTCTACCAGGCCTACAGCGATTACCGGGGCATGATGCGCCTGATCCGCGGCATGATCGACCGCATCTGCACGGATGTCCTCGGCAGCCACGAAATCACTCGCTACGACGGCCAGGTGATCAACCTCGGCGGCGAATGGCGCGAAGCCCGTTACAAGGATCTCGTGATCGAAGCGACCGGCAAGGTCGACTGGTTTGAGCTGAGCCGCGAGGAAAAGATCGCGTGGTGCCGCGAAGCCGGGATCGAGATCGACCGCGTGGACGAGCGCGAAGAGTTCGAGATCACCAACAACGTCTTTGAAAAGCGCGTCGAGCACACGCTCATCCAGCCGACCTTCGTCACCCACCTGCCCAAGGAGCTGGTGCCGCTGGCCAAGATCTCGCCCGACGACCCCGACACGGTGGAAGTCTTCGAGCTGTGCATCAACGGCCAGGAAATTGCGCCCGCCTACAGCGAGCAAAACGACCCGCTCGTGCAGCGCGAACAACTGGAGCGTCAGGCTGGCGAAGAGACCCAAAAGATCGACGAAGACTTCCTGCTCGCGCTCGAGCACGGGATGCCGCCCGCCGGTGGCATGGGTGTCGGCATCGACCGCCTGATCATCCTGCTCACGGGCGTGCCCTCGATCCGCGACGTGATCCTCTTCCCCTCCATGAAGCCGATGCCGCGCGAAACGGCCACGGCGGAACCGGACGCCCAGGCCTAGGCCGCACCGCATGCCCTGGTTTCTCTATTTGGCCCTGAAGCAGCTTTTCCCCACCGGAAAGCGCTTCGGGTCTTTCTTTTTCTGGGCCTCCACGCTCGGGGTCGCGCTCGGCGTGGCCGTGCTCGTGGTGGTGCAGAGCGTGATGGGCGGCTTTGGCCAAGAGCACCGCACGCGCATGGTCGAGCTGGCGGGCGAAGTCGTGATCGACGCCGGTGGCCGCCCCTTTTACGAGCCCGCTGCGCACGAAGCGCTCGACCAGATCGACTCCGTGCAGTCCGCCGTGCCGATGGCCAACGGCATGGTCATGGTCATGTATCGCAACATCCCCGTGTTCCCGCAGATCGTGGGGATCGACGTGATGCAGGCCGACGGCTACGGCTGGGGCAATTTCGTCAAAGAAGGCAGCCTCTCCGATCTCTACGACGGCTCGGTCGCCATCTCGCGCACCCTTTCCGACCAGATCGGGGTCGACGTGGGCGACTACGTCGAGGTGTATTCGCCGCTCATGCTCGAAGGGCTGAAGCGCGACGAGGTGATCCTGCCGCTGGAACTGGAGGTGACCGCGATTTACGATGTCGACTGGTATCAGGAGCTGGTGCCGGGGCTGATGGTGACGCTTCGCACGATGCAGGACCTCTACCAGCTCAACGACGGGGTCCACGCCGTGCAGGTGCGCCTCAAGCCCGGCAGCGACGAATTCCGCGTGGTGGAGCAGCTCAACGAGACCTTGCGGCCCGGCCTGCACGCCATGACGTGGAAGCAGCGCTTCGCCAGCCAGCTATGGGTGCTCGACTTCGAGAAGACGATGATGCTTTTCATCAACCTCTTTATCGTGGCCGTCGCGGTCTTTGCCATCGCCATCGCCCAGTTGCTCAACGTCGTGCGCAAGACCCGCGAAATCGGCATCCTTGGGGCGATGGGCGCCCGCGCTCGCGAGCTGGTGATCCAGTATTGCTTCCAGGGCTTCTGCATCGGCGTGATCGGCACGGCGGCAGGCGTTGCGCTGGCCATCACCATCCTGACCTTCCGCAACCCGATCATCGACGTGCTCACGCGCCTCACCGGCAGCTACGACACGCTCGTGCAGTTCTATTTCTTCTACCGCCTGCCGGTGCACTACACGGTGCAGGACTTTGTCGTCATCATCAGCAGCGCCCTCGTGCTGTCTACCCTCGCCGGGCTGGTGCCGGCCCTGCGCGCCGCCAAGATGCGCCCGGCCGAAGCCCTCCGCACCGAAGCCTGATCCCGCCATGCCCCACGTCCTTTCCGTCGACGGCGTCCAGAAACGCTTCCGCAGCGGCCCCCGCGAGATCACCGTGCTGCAGGACATCTGCCTGCACGTCGATGCGGGCGAAAGCGTGAGCCTGCGCGGCGCATCCGGGAGCGGCAAGACGACCCTGCTCAACATCATGGCCCGCATGGAAGACTGCGACGCCGGCGCCGTCCATTGGGGCGAGCGCGATGTGACGCAGCAAAGCTCCAGCAGCCTCGCGCCCGTCCGCGCCCAGCACCTCGGCATGGTCTTCCAGAGCTACTACCTCGTGCCCGAGCTCAATGCGCTGCAAAACGTCGTGCTCGCTGCCCGCATCGGCGGCATGAAAGGCAAGGACGCCACGGCCCGGGCCAAAGAGCTGCTCGGCCTCGTCGGCCTGGGCGAACGCGAACACCACTTGCCCACCCAGCTTTCCGGCGGCGAACGCCAACGCGTGGCCGTCGCACGGGCTCTCGTCAACCGCCCGCAAGTTCTGCTCGCCGACGAGCCGACCGGCAACCTCGACGAGACCACCGGCCTGGTCATCATGGACTTGCTCCTGCAGGTCTGCCGCGACCAACAGGCTGCGCTCGTGCTCGTCACCCACAGCCGCGACTTCGCCTCCCGCACCGAGCGCAAATACGAGCTGCACAACGGCGTGCTGGGGGAAGTTTAGGGAAGGGAAAATTGGCCTCACGCAGAGGCGCCAAGCCGCGAAGGGAAGAAGTTTTTCAGGTGAAAATCCTCCTTCGTTGATGGGTGCCTCTGTTGATCAAATTGCCTTTATTCTTGGCGGCTCTGCGCCTCTGCGTGAGGCCCCGCTTTCCTGCCCGCGACAAACGGCTGCTCCAGCAGGCCCTCGATCATCTGCTTCATCTCCTTGTGCGGTGTCTTGGCCGGGGCAAAACCGATGATGCAGACGTGTTCGTTGCCGCTCATGCCGAAGGTCTTGTAGCCGTTGTCGACCCCGCTGCGGCCAAAGCTGTAGAGGTCCATGTTGTGCACGCCTCCTTTGCGGAACTGGCGGTGGTTTTCGTTCGGCGCGTCGTCCTCCGGTGTCTTGCCAAAGAACATCACGTGCTCGGCCTTCGGGTCGCCCAGGTAAATCCACTCCGGCGTAAAGTCGTCGAACTCGCCCTCTTGGGTCGGGATGTGCTTCTCGCCGTCCGCCGTCACAAAGTAATCCTCGGCATCGGCAGTGCCGCCCGCCACGCACTCCAGCAGAAACGCGTAATCGCCCTCCGACTTCAGCACCTTGAGCGCAATGTGCTGCGGGAAAAACCAGTACTGAAACGTGAACTGATGGTTCGACGACTCCAGCACCACGTAATCTCCCTCCGTCCGGTCGTCGACCACGATCGTGGTCGAGCCGCTGTCACGCCCGGCATGCCCGAAGTTGCCCGTGCTGTTGGGGAAGCCCCGGAAGTCGCCGTTCGGGCCCGGCGGCAGGTAAGACGCGATCCAATCGTTGCCCTGCGGGTCGAGGAAGCTCTTGAAGCCCGACACGCCGTTGTCCTTTTCAAAGTAGACCGTGCCCATCGGCATCTCGATCTTGTAACACCCCGTGCCATGCCACTCCACCTCGGTCAGCTTGACCGGCTGGGCGTTGAGGGCAGGGGTGATGAGCGGGACGAAGAAAAGGGGAAGGAGGCGTCGCATGAGGGGGAGTTTTGCGACAAGTTCCTGAAAAGTAAATCTTTGCTAAAGGGGTTGGGTTACTCTTCCGGGTAATCGAGAAAACTCTGTTTCCACCAATCCGCAGTCGACAGCAGCTGCGAAAAAAGTTCGAGGGTAACGTCCATCCCCATGCATCCAAGAGTTACGGCGATGATCTCATCATCGCCCGTCAGAGCTGGCAATGGACGATTGCTGCGTAGCAGGCACACGAGGCTCATCGCTCGCACGACAGCTTCGGGATCTCGTATCATCGCTTGAAAATCCTCTATGGTGCCTTCTTTGGACAGCCACACCGCCAGTCTATAGAAGTTACCTTCGGCTCCGTCGGGGCCAACTTCGTTCGATTCGACTTCGTAAATGCCCTCCATTTTGGGCAGCGCCAGAATTGCGGCTCTGTTCTGTTGAGAGATTTCTGGCAACGATTCGATTTGCTCCGCTCTAATTAATTCCTGGCCTATGGCGAGCATCAATAAAAGTAGCAGCGTTTTGAAAATTTGATTCATGGTGGGACTTCTCATCTACGCCAGATGTGGCGGCCTTCCGTCTGGCAGGGCTTTCTTGGTGGCGGTAGTGGTTTTCTTTTTCGATTTGCGGGGTGGGGGGATGATGCCGAAGCGGGGGTCGCCGTCGAGGATGCGGCGGATTACGGCCTGGCTGGTCGGCTCGAAGTCGTCGGCGTCTTCCTTGAGATAGAGCCACTTGGGCAGGATCTTGTGCGGGTGCAGCGTGGGGAACTCGGCGCGGATCGCGTCGTGCTGATCGCGTTCGGCGGGGAAGAGGCAGCCGCGCCAGTCGGGATCGCCGTCGGCGGTGAGCAGCACCATCTTGCCGCCGAGGTAAAACGCTTCGGCGCCAAACATGCGCTTCATGACCGCCTCCGGGCGCGCGAGGATCGGTTCCGCCAGCCAGCGGTGGGCATTGACCTTAGCCATACGCCGCCAGCATAGCTTTTGAACCGACGGAATCAAGCTGCGGCTTGCGCGGGTGGCGGTTGACTGCTTGGCTGCCCGCATGGCCACACCGCGCATTGTCGTGCTCGACGGATATACGATGAACCCCGGCGATTTGAGCTGGACGGCACTGGAGGCGTTGGGAGACGTCACGATCCATGACCGCACGCCTCCCGAGGAGGTGGTGGAGCGCGCGGCGGGGGCCGATTTTGTGCTGAGTAACAAGACAGTACTGACGCGCGCCCAGATCGAGCAACTGCCCGAGCTGCGCTACATCGGCCTGCTCTCGACCGGCTACAATGTCGTCGACCTCGCGGCCGCCCGTGAGCGCGGCATCGCGGTGACGAATGTGCCCGCCTACAGCACCGCGTCCGTCATGCAAATGGTGTTTGCGCACCTGCTGCACTACACCCAGCAGGTGGCGGCGCACGATGCGGCGGTGCAGGGTGGGGCCTGGGCGACCTCGGCCGACTTTACCTTCACCGTGGCTCCGCTGATCGAATTGGCGGGGCGGCGTATGGGCGTGATCGGTTTGGGCTCCATCGGGCGCAGCGTGGCCAAGGTGGCGGCAGCGTTTGGCATGGAAGTGGTCGCGCAGACCCGCACCGAGCCGGAAGAGTTGCCCGAGGGCGTGAGCAAGCTGGTCTCGCAGGACGAGCTGTTGGCGACGAGCGACGTGGTAGTGCTTTGCTGCCCGCTGACCCCGCAGACCGAAAAGCTGATCAACGCCGACACGTTGGCGAAGATGAAGCCCAGCGCGGTGCTGATCAACCACGGGCGCGGGCCGCTGATCGACGAGCCGGCGCTGGCGGAGGCGCTCAAGGCAGGCAAGCTGGCCTGGGCGGGCCTCGACGTGCTGACGCAGGAGCCGCCTGCCGCCGACAATCCCTTGATCGGCCTGCCCAATTGCACCGTGACGCCCCACATCGCCTGGGCGACGCGCGAAGCCCGTCAACGCCTTTACGAGCAAGTGGTGCGCAACATCGAGGCCTTCCGCGCCGGCGAACGCGTCAACCGCGTCGACTAGGCCCTACGTCACCTTCGGGCGGTAACGCTGGCGGAAGTCGCGCGGGCTTTCGCTGGTCAGCCGCTTGAACATCACGCTGAGGTATTCGGGGTGCTCGAAGCCGATGGCTTCGGCGATCTCGGCCAGCGTCATGTCGGTATCGAGCAAGAGCTGCTTGGCCTTGTTGATCTTCACGTTGCGGATCTCCTCCTGCGGGCTGCGGCGGAGGAATTTGCGGAAGCGGCGCTCCAGCAGGCTACGGCTCAGGTTGACGCGGCGGGCCAGGTCTTCGACGCGCAGGGGGCCGGTGGCCTCGCTCTGGATGATGCGCAACGCTTCGACGATCGCAGGGTCTTCCACTGCGAGGATGTCGGTCGAGCGGCGCACGACGACCGCCCCCGGGTCAATGAAAGTCTCTGCCGCGACCGGCTTGCCGTCGAACAGGCCATGCAGGGCCTGGGCTGCCCGGTAGCCCCAGTCGGCGGCGTTGATCGGCACGCTGGAGAGGGGAGGGTGGGAGAGGTTGGCGCGCACGCTCTCGTTATTGGAGCCGAGCACGGCCACTTCGTCGGGGATGCTGAGGCCGACCTGGTGCACCGCCGCGATCACCTGCAGCGCACGGAGGTCGTTGCACGCCATCAGGGCCAGCGGGTGCTCCAGTTCCTTCACCCAAGCGCCGATACGCTCTTGCTCGGCGATGTCCCAGTCGGGCGTCAGTTGCTGGGTGTAAATTGTCTCCAGTACGGAGCATTCGCAGCCCACCGCCTGCACGGCCTCCATGAAGCCGCGCCGCCGTTCGCACGACCACGTTTCGTTGCCGAAGCCGCAAAAGGCAAAGCGCTTGAACCCGCGCTCGATAAAGTGCTCGGCCGCCACGTGGCCCACCGCAAGGTTGTCGGGGCGCAGCTTGGGCACACCCGGGAGCAGGATAGGGGAGTCGTCGAGGTCCACGCAGGGGATGCCGCGCCGCACGCACTCTTCCAGTAGCGACGAGGAGCGGTGGCGGCAGATCACGCCGTCCCACTCACGGCGGAACAGCCAAGCGTGGTTGCTGACCGACATCGACTGGTCGTCGAGGAAGAAATTCCAGTCTGCATTTTCCCGCTCGTAGGCAGCGATCCCGTTCAGGATGCCGATATTTTCCTCCATGCGGGTCTGCAGGATCAGGGCAACGTTTTTGGTGGAATCGGTAAGCATGCAGGAGACCTGTCTGTATATAGACGGCTTGAGCGTGGAAAGACAAGACATGTGCCAAAATCACACAAACCTTTCACGCTCGTTCTCATGTTTTTAATCCTAAAGGTCGTGATAAGATTCGTCCGTTCCCAAGACACTTAGTCTGACCAAACACCCCCCTCCTTATTACTCCAATGATCGTTTCGCCCCGCATGTTCTCGCGGGCGTACTGGTTGCTCGGGATGCTCCTGCCCGCAGCGGCCGTATTTGCCCAAACCCCTGCTGCTACCCAAACCGCCGACTCGGAAGAAGTCTTCGAACTCAGCCCCTTCGAAATCACTTCCTCCGGCGACATCGGCTACGCCGCCACCGAAACCCTCGCTGGCACCCGCCTCCGCACCGAGTTGCGCGACGTCGCCAACTCCATCACCGTCGTCAACGAAAAGTTCATCCAGGACACCGGCGTTACGGATACCCAAAGCCTGCTCGTCTACACCACCGGCACGGAGGTGGGAGGGCTGCAAGGTAATTACCTCGGGGCCGGAGACGCCAGCCGCCTGCGTGAGCAGAGTGCCGTGGCACCCCAAAACAATACGCGGGTCCGTGGCCTCGATTCGGCCGACAATGTGCGTAACTTCTTCCTCTCGGATATCCCGTGGGACGGCTACAACGTAGGCCGCGTAGACCTGCAGCGTGGGGCCAACAGCATGCTCTTCGGCATCGGCAGCCCGGCAGGTATTATCAATACCAACCTCCGAGAGGCCCAGTACAATACCATGGGCGAGGTGGAATACCGTTTTTCGGAACACGACTCCCACCGAGTCTCCGGTGACTACAATGTCGAAGTCCTCGATGACGAGCTGGCGGTGCGAGTCATCGGCCTCTATGAGGATGAAAAATTCCAGCAAAAGCCCGCTTTCGAGCGCGACAAGCGCGTCTTTGGCTCTGCCCGCTGGGATCCGAAGCTGCTCAAGTTCGAGAACGCCAGTACCACGATCAAGTTCAACTACGAGAACGGCGAGATCCGCTCCAACCGTCCGCGCTCCACTCCGCCGATCGACCGAATCACCCCTTGGTTCACGGAGCTGAACCAGCAGACCTATGGTGCGATCAACATGCACGGGACCAGCTACGACGAATGGCTCGAGCTTGGTCAGCCTGCCGACTACGGCGCAGTCAATCGCACGCTCCAGCGCGAAGGCTCGACGGCGGTAACGAACCCCAATTACCAGCCTTGGGTCGCGGGCCGTGGCGGCGACTACTTTGGCGGGCCGATGGTCATCTTCCCCAACAATAGTTCGCGGGATCAAGCCTTCATCATGCCGGGGCAGTGGGAGGCCACTGCTGCTGTCCCCGATGGCTTTGGGGGCGTGCCGTTCCAGGCCTGGTACGGGATTCAGACGTATGAAGAGTATGCCCGCCTCGCCCAGCTTCCCGGCCACCAGATCGGTGCCTTTAAGGAGAAGCTGCTGACCGACGACAACATCTTCGACTTTTACAACAACCTGCTCGACGGCCCGAACAAGCGCGAGTGGACCGATTTCGAGGCTTACAACTTCACCATTCTCCAGAGCTTCTTCGATCACCGGGTGGGCATTGAGTACGCCCGGGACTACCAGGAGGTGGACCGAGGCCAAATGCAGACCATCAGTGGCAGCGGCTACGCGTTGACCGTCGATGTCATGGCGACGCTGCCGAACGGCCAGCCCAACCCCAATGTGGGCCGCGCCATGGTTGCCTCGCGCGGTGGCTCCAACGATAGCCGCCACAGCGAACGCACGACCGATCGTGTGACTGCCTACGGCGAGCTCGACTTCTCCGACTTCATGGAAGCAGACAGTCTTCTGACGCGCATCCTGGGGCGGCACCTCTTTACCGGCGTCTATACCACCATGGATTACGACGTCGATTCGTATGCCTGGGAGCGTTTCGCAGCGGAAGAAGACTACTTCCCCGCCGACAAGCTGGCAGTCAGTGAAGGCGAACGCCAGGTCTCGACCCTCAGCTATCTGACCGATCCACTTTTCGGCGTTTCCCTCGGAAATCTCAGTGTTCCCCGCATTGGTGCCATTCGTAACCCCACCGGCGGCACGATCCCGCTGTTCAGCCTCGATGTTGTCAATCCGGGCTTGCCGATGGACGATCTCGACCGCTACCAAGGCTGGACGGATACGCAACTCGCGATCCTGAACGCAGAACGTGGAGATCGCACCGCTCTCTATACGCCTGGCGGCACTTCCATGTCCCATAACGAGATCGATTCCTACTCGCTCGTATGGCAAGGGTTCCTGATGGACGGGCTTATCGTGCCGACCGTAGGCTGGCGCGAGGACAAGGCGCTTTATGCCACCTCTGGAGGCGGTTTGCCGGGTGAGACCGGCTGGTATATTCCCGATAGCGCGGCTGATGCCTACCCGACCATCCCGGACACGAATCGCCGCTATGCCGAAGTGGAGGACGAAAGCCTGACCTGGGGCGTCGTGCTCCACATGCCGGATTCCATTCGCGAAAAACTGCCATACGGCCTCGACCTCTCCGTCCACTATGGCGAAAGCTCCAATTTCCGGCCCCAGCCCGAGCGCGTCGACCCACTGGGCAACCCGCTGCAGTCGCCCACCGGCGAAACAACCGAGTATGGCTTCACTGTCAGTGCCCTTGAAAATCGCGTGATCTTCAAGGTCAACTGGTACGAGACCGACGTGACCAACGCCACCCTCTCCAATGCGGTCACCAACGACTATCTGCTTGGGTATGGCGAGGCCTGGGCCTACCAGTTTGCGGTGCAGGCCAAAACGGCCTACGAGTTGGGCCGCCCCTATGGTTCCTTCACCTCCAACTTCAATGAAGGCGGTAACTTCTTCCTGCCCTATGAGCCGCAGGAGGGGCAGACGGTTGAGGAAGCCCGCGACGCGATGCTGGAGACCGTCAACGCGATCATCGACAATCCGCCGCCGCAAAGCCTGCAGCAGGCCTGGGGCTACAACCTCAACCAGTGGGCGGCGGGCGATACCTCGGGTGGAATCAACATCACCTATCTGCAGGATGTCACCGTCACAGGCGACACCCATTCCGAAGGTATTGAGTTCGAGTTGACGACCCAGATCACCCCCAATTGGAACGTCACCATCAACGCAGCCAAGACGGAAGCCACGCGCTTCAACATCGCGGAGTCCATCGCCGCCTGGGTCGACCAACGCTATGCCTTTTACCAAGGTCCGGGTGGTGACGCTCGCTTCTGGTGGGGTGGTGCTGGCACGGAGACTTTACGAGGCAAGTTCGAGAGCGAGTTCTATGGCAACTACCAGCTCCAGCAGCTCCTGGAAGGCTCCAATGTGGCCGAGCTGCGCCCCTGGCGCGTCAACGTCGTCACGAACTACAGCTTCAGCGAAGGGCCGCTCAAAGGCGTCAACGTCGGGGGAGCCTACCGCTGGCAAGACGAGATCCTGCTCGGCTACGGCATCGCGGAAGATCCTGATTCGTCCGTCGGCTATCGCTACGACCTCAGCAAGAAATACTACGGCGATGCCGAGAGCGACTTCGACTTCTGGGTGGGCTACCAGCGCGACTTGCCGCGCAACCTCCGCTGGCGCATCCAGCTGAACGTGCGCAACGCCTTCGCCGACAACGAGCTCATCCCGGTGACGGTGCAGCCCGACGGCTCGCCCGGTGGTTTCCGCATCAAGGAAGGCACCAGCTGGTTCCTCACCAACACCATCAGTTTCTAGAGAAATCGAACCTCTCGGAACGCTCTTATCGACAAGGGGATAGTCGATAAGGAGTAGCGCTACAGATCAGTAAGGGGGCCTGGGCCAGCCGGTCCAGGCTCCCGCTACTCCACTTCGACGGTCCCTTTTTTTTTGACTCGGCGAAAGCCTGGCGAGGCGTTAGATCGCTTCAGCCCCGTTTGCATGCGCTGTCGCAATACCCCCTTTCGTTGCGCAGCCGCCTTTTGACTCCTCCTGATCCCATGACGCCCCCTGTAGATTCCAAAGCTCCCGCCATGACGCCCGACGGCAGGCTTGGCCTGCGCGAAAAGCTGGGCTATGCCTCCGGCGATTTCGCCTCGGTCTTGTTCTTCAAGACCTTCTCGTCGTTCCTGATGTTCTTTTATACCGACATCATCGGGATCGAGGCGGCTGTGATCGGCACGATGCTCATCGTTACGCGCATCTTCGATGCTGCGAACGACCCGTTGATGGGGATCCTCTGCGACCGCACCAAGTCCCCTCATGGCAAATTCCGCCCCTGGCTGCGCTGGATGATCCTGCCCTATGCGATCAGCGGCATTCTCGTGTTTACGGTGCCAGATGTCGCTCAGGCGTGGCAGATCGTCTACATCTACATCACCTACACGCTGGCGATGGTCTTTTACACGATGATCAACATCCCATACGGGGCGTTGATGGGCGTCATGACGCCGAATTCGGCGGAGCGCACGATCCTTTCGTCGTTCCGCTTCTACGGCGCCTATGGGGCCAATTTCCTGGTGCAGGGCACGATCCTCGTGCTCGTGGTGTGGCTTGGCGGTAGCGCCGACGGCCAGACGGCCACCCAGGCAGGCTACGTCTGGACGATGGTGCTCTATGCGCTGATGGCCGGCGGCATGTTCCTTTTCACCTTTGCCTCCACCCGTGAGCGCGTTCAGCCGCCCAAGGAACAGAAGTCCGACATTGGCAAAGACCTGGCCCAACTGGTGCGCAACAAGCCGTGGGTGGCGATGATTTTTATTGGCGTCACGACGATTATCTGGATCGCGCTACGCGATGCCTCGATCCTCTACTATTTCCGCTACTACGTGGTAGGGGCGGTGGAGGAAACCAGCGAATTCGTCAAGCTGGCCACCACTTTCAACCTCGTCGGCACCCTTGCGACGCTGGCCGGTGTCGCCTGCACCAAGCTGCTGACGGATGTCTTCGGCTCGAAGCGCAGTGCTTACGTCTGGCTGACTCTGCTCACCGCTGCGACGGCGTGTCTCTACTACTTTGCGGGGCCGGGCGCGGTGACTTACATCCTCGTGTTGCAGGCCATAACCTCGTTCATGATGGGGCCGCTGATGCCGCTCTTCTGGTCGATGATCGCCGATACGGCCGATTATTCGGAGTGGAAGTGCGGGCGGCGCTTCACCGGGCTAGTGTTCTCGGCTGGCACTTTTTCGCAAAAGGCGGGCTGGGCCATCGGGCCGGGGATCGCGGGCTGGCTGCTGGGCTACTACGGCTTCAAGGCCAACGTGGCGCAGAGCGAGACGACGATCGAGGGCTTGCGGCTCATGATGTCTTTCATCCCGTCGGCGGTGGCGGTGGTGGCGGCTGGGCTCGTGTTTTTCTACGGCATTACGCGCAAGGTCGAGGTCGAGATGGAAGCCTCGCTCAAAGCCCGCGCGCTCGAATCCTGATCTTTTCCCTTCTAACCCCCTTGATACTCCGATGAACCAACGCTCCCTTCTTGGCCTGTTCGCCCTTGCGCTGGCCTTGCCGCTCGCGGCGAAAGACATCCACGAGCTCAACCAGTCGCTCAGCCCGGGCATCAACCTCGGCAACACGCTCGAAGTGCCTGCCGATGGCTCGTGGACCGATGTGGTCAAAGCCGACCCGAAGATGATCGACCGCATTGCCGAGCAGGGCTTTGCCTCCGTACGCGTGCCTATCCGCTGGTCGGACTACGCGGCCGACACGCCTCCCTACACGATCCAGCCGCAGTTTTTCAAGCTGGTGGACTCCATTGTCGACCGCGCGCTCGACCACGACCTGAAGGTCATCATCAACGTCCATCACTACAACGAGTTTTACGAAGACCCGTATGCCGAGCTGCCGCAGTTCCTCGCGATCTGGCAACAGGTGGCGCAGCACTACGAGGGGTACGACCGCGACGAGCTGTTTTTCGAGATCCTGAACGAGCCGCATGGCAACATGACGCAAGAGCTGTGGGAGGCGATCTACCCGCCGGCGCTCATGATCATCCGGCAGGAAAATGAGGACCGCCCGGTCTTGATGGGCGGCAGCCCGTGGAACGGCTGGCAGACCTTGGCCGACCTCGATTGGCCGAAAAACGACGACAATCTCATCGCCACCTTCCACTATTATCTGCCCTTCGAGTTCACGCACCAGGGAGCGGAGTGGCTGGAAGAGCCACCGCCGGTCGGCACGCGTTTTACCGACTCGATTGAGGAGCTGGTGGCGATGTCGAGCCACTTCGCGCAGGTCAAGGCATGGGCCGATGGTCTCGGGGTGCCCGTTTGCGTAGGTGAGTTCGGGGCCTACTCGACGGCCGACATGGAGTCGCGCGTGGCCTACACCCGCACCGTGCGCGAAATGTGCGAGGCGTTCGGCTTTTCCTGGCACTACTGGGAGTTCGCATCGGGCTTCGGCATCTATGACCCGCAGACGGGCAAATACCGCACCGGCTTGCGCGACGCTTTGCTCAAGGATGCCCAATAGCAGTCTTGGGCTCTGTGGCCTTGGTTGGGAAGCCGGAGGGGATCGGCTCTCCGGCTTTTTGGTATCGAAATGCTTCGTATGAATTGTGCTACAATAGGTATTTATCGTATGGATAAATGGGGCGGTGTATGGGTTCATAACTGGGATTGACATACGCGTAACTTTGTCGCGAAAGTGCCGTAATTCGCAGGCTTTCGACGCATTCGTTGGTGAATTATTGCATAAGTATAACGTGTGGTTTGCGTTTATGATCATCGGGTAAGATAGTTTGATAAATCAACAGTTTAGGGTCGTTTAAGGTGGCCACATTCGAGTCGGAAATAAAGAGGTGTGCGCGCTCGAAGTACACCTCTCATTCGACTCGAACCATGAAGCTATCTCGCTCGATCAAGTATTATACCACGCTGCTCGGCGCTCTCGCGCTGCCGCTGACGCTTGCGGCTCAAGCGGAGCCCATGCTCCTGACCGATCCCTTCCTCCAGTTGCCGACCGAATCGACGATCAACGTCGTGTGGTTCACGGAGTTCGAAGGCTCCAGCCACACCGTCGAGGTGGGCGACGCGTTGGACGCCTCGTTCCCGGCCACCACGACGAAGCTCTCCCGCGTGGCCGAAGACGGCTCCTCGTGGGTCAAGACCCAAGACGGCAACGGCAGCCTCTACAGCGCGACGACCGAGCGCGATATCTGGCGCCACGAAGCCACCGTGACGGGCCTGAATCCCGGCCAGCGAGTGCCTTACCGCGTCGTCAGCGTAGATGGTGAAGCGACCGTTGAGAGCGAGACCTACAGCCTTGCGCCGGTGCCACCCAAGGGCCAGCCGTTGAAGATTCTGATGACATCGGACCACCAGCTCAAGGCCATGACGCCGGCCAACCTGCAGAAGGTGGTCGAGACGGTGGGAATGGTCGATGCCGTCTTCTACGCGGGCGACCTGCAGAACATCCCGGACCGCGCCTCGGAGTGGTTCGACGACAATCGTGGCTTCTCCTACTTCGCTGCTTTGCAGGGTCGCGTGCAGGTCTTCAACCCGGAAGATCCTTACACCGGCGGCGCCATTATTCAGAATGCCCCGCTGTTCCCCGTCATTGGTAATCACGAAGTGATGGGTAAATACGATCTGTCGCAGAGCCTCGGCAATCAGTTCAATTTTCCGCAACCCCGCTGGTATGCCGAAAAGCGTTATGAAGAACAGAAGGCCGTTCTCAACCCTTCGAATGATCCCACCATCCGTGAAGAGTGGATCACCAACAATTCCTTCAACTCGATTACTTACGAGGAGATCTTCAGCCTGCCCGCCGACGGCCCCGATGGAGAAAAATACTACTCCATCGAGTTTGGCGACGTGTTTCTGATGGGCCTCTACACCACACGCATCTGGCGCTCACCCACGATTAACGACAACACCCGTGGCAAATACAGCGAGCGGGTGGCCGATTACGAAAACCCCGACATGTGGGGCTTCGGCGACTTCCTCTTCTGGGACTTTGCGGAAGGTTCGGCCCAATACGACTGGTTTGCCCAACAGCTCGAAAGCGAGGCCTACCAGAACGCCGCCATCCGCTATGTTTTGACGCACCAGACGAGCCGTGGCACGGGCGACAACGTCAACCCGCTGCTCGCCGAGCCGGTCCAGACCATCGAGCGCGGGACCGACGGCGAAATCTCGTTCATCAAATATGAATACCCGCCCGAGCAGGACGTTTTCCACCGCGACTTGCACCCGCTGATTGAGGCTGCGGATGTCGACATCGTGCACTTCGGCCACTCCCACCTCTGGGTGCGCCTCTTGACCGATGCGGGCGTCAACTATATCGAGACCTCCAATGTCGGCAACAACTACGGCAGCTACATCGAGGGCTACAAGGCGCGCAGCAACGCCCCGCGCGACCCGCGCTACGAGGCCAAAAACTACTTTACGGTCGGCGACCCGTGGGGCGCGGAGCCGATCATGCCAACGATCGCGCCCGTGATGCAAAACCCCAACGACGCGACTACGCTGCCCACCATCGACAGCAATTCGATCACCGTCTTCTCGATCCTCGACACCGCGACGCAGACCGTCTCCAGCTACTACTTCGATACGGCCCAGCCGGAGAGCGCAGTGGTGAAGTTCGACGAATTTTCGGTGCTCAACCAGGAGGTGGGCGCGTTTTCGCTCGACCAGACCTCTGCCGAACCCAGCCAACAGGGCGGCAGCTACGACGTTGCGGTGACTGCCAACCCGGCCGGCACCGGCTGGACGGCTTCGACCGAAGTCAGTTGGATCAGCTTCGAGGGCAACACTCGCCAGTATGGCGACGGCACCGTCCGCCTCGTGGTGGCCGAAAATCCCTCCACCGAGCCTCGCCAGGCCACCGTGCTGATCGGCGGGCAGGAATACACCGTCACCCAAGCAGGTCTGGACGTGCAGGCGATGATCGACCAGGCCGTCAACGCGGCTACCGAGGGCGTGACGCTTCCCGCTCCCGGCTCGCTCGTGCGCGAAATGGCGGCCGAGCTTGCCCTGCCGATCACCACCACGCCGGCGTCCCTTGCCTGGATGGCCGAAGCTTCTGCCGATTGGCTGACGCTGCCCACGACCTCCGGCACCGGTGAGACCGAGCTGACGATCCAGGTCGCTCCCAACGAGGGAGCGATGGCCCGCGCCGCCACGGTCACGATCAACGACACCACGTTTATGGTGGTGCAGGCGGGCTCGGGTGAGTTGGGTAACTTCTTCGGCGGCCTGTCGGAGATCAACAGCGTCTCGCGCGCCTACTCGCCCTGGCTCGGCTCGATGTATCTGCAAGACTTCCCCTGGGTCTTCCTCTACGACTCCGACATCGGCTGGTCGTATTGGACGGAAAATGATGACGGCGGTTACTACTTCGTCGATCAAGGCAGTGGGGAGTGGCTGTACACCAGCGAAGCCGTCTACCCCTGGGTCTGGGGCTCGGCTGGCTGGCAGTTCCGCCACACGGCCAACTGATCCGGCAAATCGTCTTCTGTGCTCAAAAAAGAAGCGTCCGGGAGTTCCCGGACGCTTTTCCTGTAATCTCTCCTTACTATGTCTGTCTGGTCAGTCTCTCTGTGATGAGGGGTCGTCTATATAGATCAGTAACAACAAAGGCTCGATCCGCTCAGATCGACCACGGGGCGGGCACGATCTTGTAGCCGTCTTGCGTCTTGCGCAGGTAAACGCCGTCGAGGTCGAAATACTCGATGTCGCGATACCAGAGGCTTTCGGCGTCGGCTGGCAGCTCGTTGGAGACGGCGCCCATGGGCGGTTCGTTCCAGATGAGCCCGCTGGCGGTGCGGCGGAAGAACTGGCCGTCGCGGTAGGTAAATTCGTAGCTGTCGATCCAGAACGAATAATCGGCGCTGGCTCGGGTTGGGGTGGGGGGCTCCGCCACGGCAGGGCGCGACTCCACGACGACCGTGCGCTCGATGACGACCGGACGCTCTACCACCATGTAGCCGCCGCTGACCGAGCGGTAATAGACGTCGCCGCAACGATAGTAGGGCAAGTCGTTGTAGACTACCCGCCTGTAGCCGGGCGGCAGGATAGGGATGATCGCACCGCGCGGAGCCGGGACGACCACGTAGCCTTGCGGCAGGTGCCGGTAATAGACGCCGCGCCGTTCGTAGTAATAATCCTGCCCGACGCGCACCGAGATAAAGCCGTTGGGGATCCCCATCTCGAATGTGACCGAAGAGGAGGGCGGAGCGGGCACATAACGCACTGGCGGCGGTACGTAGCGGACGGGAGGCCGGTAGTGCCAGTGGTCGCGATCATGATCGTGGCGATCCCAGCGGTCATCGCGGTGGCGGTGTCCGTCGTGCCGGTCGTGATCATCATGGCGGTCTCGATCGCGGGCGAAGGCGGGAACCGTCGACAGGCTCAGCGCAAGGGCGAGCAGGGGAATGGTGGCGAGGGTTTTCATCGAGGAAGCCAGAACGGCGGTGATCTCAGGGGTGGGGAGCTGCATGCTCACGGTGATGATATACCCTTAAACCCGCGTCCTTGGCCGGTGTTGCGGCTTCGTGATCAGCGGTAGCTGCCGAGGACGAGCGGTCAGCTACTCACCCCTTCGCTCCCGGTCTTCTCCTGAGGTTGAAACGCCAATTACCGTTCGCGAGTTGAAGGCGCTGCAATCATTTGCAATAGTATGCCTGCCGGGAATGCCCCCGCCCGGCCCCCGCGTGCAATTGTTTTCACCCCCACGCTCCCCGATGAAGCTCCCAGCCCTGACCCTTGCCATGATCAGCCTCGCGGCCGCTTCGGCTCATCCCCAGTCCTTCTACGACCGCCACGTCTTTTTCGACTTCAGCTCATCGCCCCACGCCGCTGAATACAGCGGCAGCCGGGTGATCGCGCCCAGCACGTTGGAGACCCATGAAGGCCGCTTCCCGGTCGACACCAAGCGTTTTCACAGCGCGCCCAACGGCCTGCGCCTGCACTGGCGGTCTGCCCCCGGCGGCGACTGGCAGATCGACGTGCAGATCCCCCGTCGCTACGCCCGCACCTTCCACTTCGAGGGCGACGCGCTCAGCTTCTGGGTCTACCCGGAGGACGAAGTCACCTACCACAACTCCCCGCTCGTGTTCCTGCGCGACAGTGCGGGCAACGGCACCGGCACCGTCCGCCTGGTCAAAGATCAGGAGACCCTGCCTGCCGGGAGGTGGACCCGTGTCACCTTGCCCTTCGCCAGCTTCCACGAGGGCCTGTACCAGGGAACTGCCGATCCCAAGTTCCGCCCGGCCGAGCTGATCAGCGTAGCCTTTATGCAGGGGCTGGACGATGACGAAGACCGCACGCTTTATCTCGACGATTTTTTCGTCCACCCGCAGGACTTCGACGACACCACTCCTCCGTCGGTGCCGACGCGCCTGCGTGCCCAAGGGGCGGAGCGTCACGTCGACCTGAGCTGGCAGCCGAGCGAGGCCGACGACCTGCTGCAATACCGCATCTACCGGTCCGACGACGGCGAGACGTTTCGGCCCATCGGCCTCCAGCAGGGGCATTTGACGCGGTTCGAGGACTTTGTGGGCGAGCCGGGCCAGACGGTCTTCTACCAGGTCAGCGCGGTCGATCTGGCGGGTAACGAATCGCCCCTGACCGCGCCGGTGCAGGCCGAGACCCGCCCGATGAGCGACGACGAGTTGCTGACGATGGTGCAGGAGGCTTGCTTCCGCTACTATTGGGAGGCTGCGCACCCGTCATCGGGTCTTGCCCCGGAGGTCTACCCCGGCGATCGCAAGCTGGTGGCGCTGGGGGGTAACGGCTTT
This sequence comes from Verrucomicrobiota bacterium JB022, assembly GCA_030673845.1. Lineage (NCBI taxonomy): Bacteria > Pseudomonadati > Verrucomicrobiota > Verrucomicrobiota bacterium JB022. The sequence continues at coordinate 45,392 of JAUTCQ010000011.1, read as the reverse complement.
GGCGTGATGGCCTTGCTGGTGGCGACGGAGCGGGGCTTCGTCACGCGTGAGCAGGCAATCGGCCGCATGCAGAAGATTCTCGGCTTCCTGGACCGGGCGGAGCGCTTCCATGGCGTGTGGCCGCACTTCCTCGATGCCGAGACGGGCAAAGCGGTGCCGTTTTTTGGCAAATACGACAACGGGGGCGATCTGGTCGAAACGGCCTTCATGATCCAGGGCCTGTTGGCGGCGCGGCAGTATTTCGACCGCGACACGTCTGCCGAGCGCGCGATCCGCGAGACGATTACACGATTTTGGGAAGAGGTGGAGTGGGATTGGTATCGCAAGAGCGAAGACAGCCGCTACCTCTACTGGCACTGGTCGCCCGACCACGGCTTCCACATCAGCCACCCGCTGATCGGCTGGAACGAGACCTTGATCATCTACCTGCTGGCCATCGCTTCGCCGACCCACCCGGTGCCGGCAGACCTCTACCACACGGGCTTTGCGGGCACTGCCGACGAGGCGGTGAAATACCGGCAGACCTGGAGCCGCACGACCGAGGGCGACCATTACGTGAACGGCAATACCTACTACGGCATCCCGCTGGAGGTGGGTAGCGGCTCCGGCTCGGACCTGTTTTTTGCGCATTTCTCGTTCCTGGGCTTCGATCCGCGCGGTCGTCGCGACGCTTATACGAATTACTTCGAGAACAACCGGGCCATCGCCTTGATCAGCCAGGCCTACGCTATCGACAACCCCCGCGGCTTCGACGGCTACGGCGCCGATTGCTGGGGCCTCTCCGCCGGCATCAATACGGGCGGCGGACGGGCTCAGCCCCGCGACGACAACGGCACGATCAACGTCATGGCCTCGCTGGCCTCCATGCCTTACACGCCCGATGAGTCGATGGCCGCGCTCAAGCACTTTTACCGCGTGTTGGGAGATCGCGTGTGGGGCGTCTACGGCTTCCACGACGGTTTCAACCAGTCTCAAGGCTGGTTCGAGGAAGTCTACATGGCGCTCAATCAGGCACCCATCACGGTCATGATCGAGAACCACCGGAGCGGCCTCGTCTGGGATCTTTTTATGGCCAACCCCGAGATCCAGCCTGCGCTCGACGCCATCGGCTTCCATGCCGACCCCGCAGAATAATCCCACCCCCCTTTCACTGCCCCAATACATGAACACCCTGCCTTTTTCCCGACGCGAAACGTCTCTGCTGTGCCTGCTCGGCCTGCTGATCTTTGTCGCCGCGCGCGCCCAGGCCTATGTCGAGCGCGCGACCGGCTTCAGCGGCCTCGTCGGCGACCGGATCGCACTGTTTCTCCCCGCCGATCTGCCCATCGAGCAGATGCCGCCATCCCTTGCCCTGCTGGAGCGGCCGGAGCCGAAAGGCGCGTTGCCAGAGGGCTGGCAGGTGCAGCCGCAGTTTTTCCTCGGCGATGAGCGCACGCGGGTGACGATCGAAGTGCCGCCCGGCACCAGCCTCTACGGCACGGGCGAAGTCACCGGCCCGCTTGAGCGTTCGGGCCAGAATGTGACGCTCTGGAACCGCGACAACTACGGCTACCGCGACAACGGGGGGCACCAGCTCTACCAGTCGCACCCGTGGGTACTGGCGGTCCGGCCCGATGGCACTGCCTTCGGGATGCTGGCCGACACCACCTGGCGCAGCGAGATCGCGCTCGACGGCAAGATCGAGTTTACGAGCGAGGGTCCCTGGTTCCCCGTCATCGTGATCGAGCGCGAGTCGCCGCAGGAAGTTGTCTCGGCGTTGGCCGACCTGACGGGTCACATGCCGCTGCCGCCGCGCTGGGCGCTGGGCTACCAGCAGAGCCGCTGGTCGTATTACCCCGACACGCGGGTGCGTGAGATTGCCGATGAGCTTCGCCAGCGCCGCCTCCCGACCGACGTGATCTGGATGGACATCGACTACATGGACGGCTTCCGCGTCTTCACCTTCGATCCCACTGGTTTCCCGGAGCCCCACGCGGTCAACCGCTACCTGCACGAGCACAACTTCAAGGCGGTGTGGATGATCGACCCGGGGATCAAGGTCGACCCGGATTACTTTATCTACGAGGCCGGGACGGAGGGCGACATGTGGGTGCAGGACGCCTTTGGGCAGCCGTTTGTGGGCGATGTGTGGCCGGGGCCCTGCGTCTTCCCGGATTACACACGCCCGGAAGTCCGCGAGTGGTGGGCCGATTTGTATGGCGACTTCATGGCCACCGGGATCGACGGCGTCTGGAACGACATGAATGAGCCCGCCGTGGCCAACGTGCCCAGCAAGACGATGCCGCCGCACAACTGGCACCGGGGTGGGGGCGACCTGCCGGCAGGGCCGCACGCCCGATACCACAACGTCTACGGCATGCTCATGGTGCAGGCCACGCGGGAAGGCATCCTCGATGCAAAGCCCGACAAGCGCCCCTTTGTGCTCACGCGCGCCAATTTTCTGGGCGGCCACCGCTACGCCGCCACCTGGACGGGCGACAACCTTTCGACTTGGGAGCACCTCAAGTGGTCGATCCCCATGACGCTCAACCTCGGCCTTTCCGGCCAGCCCTTCAACGGGCCCGACATCGGGGGCTTCGGCGGCGATGCGGAGGCCGACCTTTATGCCAACTGGATCGCGGTCGGCAGCCTGTTCCCGTTTGCCCGGGGCCACGCGACCAAAGACTCCAACGCCAAGGAGCCGTGGGCCTTCGGCGAAGAGGTGGAGGGCGTTGCCCGCACCGCACTGGAGCGGCGCTATCGGCTGTTGCCCTACCTCTACACGCTCTTTGAGCAGAGCGCGCGCAACGGCTTGCCGGTGATGCGCCCCACCTTCTTTGCCGACCCGACCAACGCCGAGCTGCGCGGAGAGGACGAGACCTTCCTGCTCGGTGATGACCTGCTGGTGGTACCCGTCTGGGCCTCGGCTCCCGCCCCGTTGCCGGGCACCTGGCGCCCCATCTCGCTGGTCGGCGAGCCGGCGACGGGCGACCCCTACCAGCCGGTGCTGAAGCTGCGCGGCGGGGCCATCCTGCCGCTGGGCCGCGTGGTCCAGAGCACGGTGGAAGACTCGTTGCAGCCGTTGACGCTGGTGGTGTCGCTCAACGAATACGGCAAGGCCCAAGGCACGCTGTATGAGGACGCGGGCGACGGCTTTGGCTACCGCAACGGCGACTTTCTCCGCACGACCTACCGCGCAGAGCGCCGCGGGCAGGAGGTGCACGTGACGGTGGCCGCAACCGAAGGGGATCGTGCCCGCCCGCGCCGCCCGGTGGTGGTCGAACTGGTGACCGACCATGGCGTGACGCGCGCGGAAGGTATCGACGGCCAGCCAGTGGTCATCCCGTTACGTAATTGATCTGGAAATGCTGCCGGGGCGGGCCGATGCTTGCATCGCCGCACGGTAGACCGTAAGACTTACCCCCACGACATGCCACGTGCTTCTTCCAAATCTTCCCGGCTCGATAAAACGGGCATCCTTTCGATCGCGGAAGAGCTCGGCGTCTCGGCCTCGACGGTCTCCCGCGCCTTGCGCTCCGAGACGTCGCACCTCGTGAGCAGCGAGCGACGCAAGGAGATCCTCGACCTCGCCGAACGGCGCGGCTTTACGCCCAACCCCGGGGCGCGCATGCTCCGCCGGGGCGTCAATACCTCGCTCTCGGTCATCGTGCCGCTCGATGAGAGCATCTTTTTCTCGGAGTTCTACGGGCGCTTCCTCGCCGGCACCCTGCGTGCCGCCGCCTCGCGTGGGTGGGACGTGCAGATCCGCACCCTCAAGCGCGGACCCGATCACGACCTGCGCGAAGCGATGCAGCAGGTGAGCCTCGACACTTCGGGCGTTATCTACCTGGCCGAGCCGCTCTCACGCGAAGAGCTGGCGCAGCTCAAGGGCTACCGGCGGCCGCTCGTATTGACGAAGGCCGCCCTGCCTCGCCGCATCGAAGTCTCGGATCTGTCCCTTCCCGTCGTGGGGGTCGACAACGTGGAGGGTGCGCGCTCGGCCGTGCGCCTGTTGCACCAGCTCGGGCACCGGCGGCTGGGCCTCTTGCTGGGGCCGGCGGATTCCTCGCGCGATGCCTACGAGCGCGATATGGGCTACCGCGAAGCCATGCAGGCGCTCGCGCTCGATGCCCGGCCCGACTGGATCCTGCAGGGCTCGTTTTCGTTTGAAGGGGGCAGGGCAATGATGGAGCGCCTGCTGCAAGGCCCGGAGCGGCCGACGGCGCTTTGTTGCGCGAGCGATGAGATTGCTTTTGGCGCGATCACGGCCCTGCAGGCGGCGGGCTTGCGCTGCCCGGAGGATATTTCGATCGTGGGCTTCGACGACGGCTTGTGGGCGACGATGGCCCGGCCGACGCTCACCACCGTGCGCCAGCCCTTGGCCGACCTCGCCGAGCGCGCGGTGGCCGTGATCGTGGAGGCCGCGAGTGCCACAGGCAAGGCGAAGCCCGTGCGTTCCCAACCGGCCGACTTGTCGGCGTCGCTGGTGATTCGCGATTCGACCCGGGTGGCCTGACGTCTTGGCCTCGGCCGGTAGAAGAAGAAGTGGTTCGTGACTTGCTACAGGGTGGCGCTTGTACGTGCTTCTTCGCCGATCCTGAAAAGGTAGAAATGTAATCTTTTGCAGTAATGTAAAAGGCAGGCTTGTTTGGCGCTTTTTGGTATATTCAGCCTGTAAAATAGGGGATTTAAGGTCGGTTTATGGAGGTGAAAAAGCATCTGTCGGGTTTGCAATGCAAATGTTTTCATATTTTAGTATTTGTATGTCGCCGGTCGTGTAGAGGCCGGTTCCATCCCCTCAATCCCAATCAAAGGCTGCGAAACGACTCATTCGCAGCAGGTCGCCGGTGCAACCCGCGATGCCTTGTGCTCGTGAGCGAAGCCTGCGGCAAAAGCCACTCCTCTAACCCGGAACACCCCCATGAACCAGATTGCGCCCTGGAAGTGCCTCCCCGTCAGCGTCCTGACCCTCGGGCTTCCCTTCGCGGTTCTCGCCCAAGCTCCCGCCGACTCCGACTCGATCGCCCCGATCACCACCACGGCCCAAGACCCTGCCGCCACGCCTGCCGCTCCCACGCCTCCGCCCGCCACGACTTCCACCACGCCCGACCCGGATATGCCGGTCTACGAGCTGGAGGCCTTCGCGGTGAATGCCGGCGACGATGTCGGCTACACTGCAGTGGACTCCCTGGCCGGTGGCCGTATCAATACGCCTCTCAAGCTCACCCCGTCGTCCGTCTCATCGCTGACCAGCGTTTTCATCGAAGACCTTGGCATCACCACCGTGCGCGATGCCCTCAAGTGGTCGCCTAACGTCGTCCCGACCGACCAAAGCGCGGGCCGCCGCCTGGGGGCGCCGTTTCAGGACTGGTCGTTCAATTACCGCAGCGCCGGTGCCGGTCAACAAGGCGGCCCCGGGCCCACGCGCAACTATTTTTCGTTTTACCAGAATGCCGACAGCTACAACGTCGACCGGATTGAATTCCTGCGCGGCCCTAACTCCATCGTTTTCGGCCTGGGCACCGTCGGCGGCACGCTGGCCATCTACACCAAGCGCGCGCAGCTCAACCGCGACTTTACCACCCTTACGGGCATTCTCGACAGCAATGGCGGCGCCCGCTTCGAGCTGGATACCAACCAGCGCCTGACTGAACAACTGGCCGTGCGTGTCAACGCCGTGGCCGACGACTTCAAGGGCTGGCAGGAAAACGACAACGGCGAATTCCGCGCCGCCACCGTTGCCTTCATGTATCGCCCGACCGCGCGCACCTCGATCACCTTCGAGGCGGAATACGCGGACCGGGAACGCACGCTCTTTGGCACCACGATCGGCGATGAAGTCTCCGGTTGGGACGGCCAGACCAATTCGGCCACCTGGGGTGCCGCGCCCACCGGAGGTGCGGTCGATGCCACGCAGCCGATCCAGAACGCGGGCGGCTGGGGCGACTGGCTGACTTCATACCCGGTTTACATCCCCGGGCAGGACCCGCAGATCCAACCCTGGGCGGGCGGTTTTGCTTCCAATACCTCGATGCCCAACGGGGTGAAGCTCAATTACGCTCCGCACGCCGGCTTCTACCCCGAAGAGGTCCGCTTCCACGATGGCACCGACTGGTATTCGACCGACCAGATCCCTGTGTTGCCCGACGACGACTGGTCTTACGGCAGCGGCGTGGCCGACACCGAATACAAGGACTTCACGCTCACGGTGGAGCACAAGTTCAACGAGAACTTCGAAGGCACCGTTGCCGTCTACCGCTACGAAGACAACGTCACCGCCAAGTCTTACGAGCCGACCGACGGGGCCGCTATCGACATCAACCAGCAGCTGCCCAACGGCCAGCCCAACCCGAATTACGGCAAGGCCTTTGCGGACTTTTTCCTCAGCCAGCAAGACCAGAGCCGCACCGTCACCGAGGCGCGCGTGCAGTTGAACTACCGCTTTGGCGGCACCTTCATGGACAAGCGCTGGGACCAGCTCTTCAGCGCGTCCGCCGCCTACAAGGAGCTTGAGATCAACGCGCACCAGTATCTCGGTTTCAACGTCGCCCCGGCCGATATGCCCGATACGAGCCAGTGGCAGCAGCACCTTGTGTGGGGCCGCCTCTACCTCGACAATCCGAACCAGCTGATCATGCCGGAGCAGGGGGTCTACTACGCCCAGCAACCCATCGGCTACTGGTACGACTTCGACGACACCTTCAAGCTGAAGGACTTCGCCTTCCTCTCTCACACCCGTCTTTTTGATGAGAGCCTGAGCATTCTCGCCGGCGTGCGTTACGATACCTACACCGAGGATATCCTAGAATATCGTCGCGACGACGGGATGGACCGCTTCTCCAAGCAGGAGGGCGATGGCACGACCTACTCGGTGGGCGGCATCTACTACTACAAGTTCCTCGGCCTCTTCGCCAATTACTCGCAAAACATCCAGCCGCCCAACCCCGGCTCGCAGCCGCTGCTGAGCGGTGAGCGCCCCGATCCCGAAGAAGGCAGCGGCCACGAGTTTGGCGTGCGCATCTCGACCGAAGACCACAAGTATTACCTGACGATCACGCGCTACGACACGCAGTCGGAAGGGCGCCTGATCGAAAACCCGGTCGGCTTGCGCGGCATCTGGGATCGCTACAACGATGCGACCAATCCCGGCGCGCAGAGCCCCATTGTGGCCTATTCCGATACGACCTCAGTGGACGTAAAGGGCTGGGAGTTTGAGATGACGGCGAACCCGACACGCAACCTCCGCCTGCAGGCCAGCTACGCCAAGCCGACCGCCGAAGTGGTGGACTACTACCCCGACTCCCGCGCCTACTTCGATGCCAACATCGACACCTGGAATGCGGGCGTCCAGAACGCCAGTTCGCCGCAAGCGGCGGAAGATCTGCAGAACCAGATCGACAATGTGCGCGATGCGCTCGATCAGGCGGTGCCGGGCGCCATTGTGTCGGGCTCGGTCAAATACACCGCCAGCTTCTTCGCGACGTATACCTTCCTCGACGATCAGCCGCTGGACGGTCTCTCGATCGGCGCGGGTATGTCGCTGACGGGGCGCCGTTATGCGGGCGTCTACGATGGCCGCACCTATTGGGGCGACGACGTGTCGACTACCGATATGGTGATCGCCTACGAGACGGAGATCCGCAACCTGCCGGTGCGCTTCGCGCTCAACATCGACAACGTCTTCGATCGCAACGACCCGATCGTGACGGACTACCACTATACCTACGTCGACCGCAGCGGAGACCGCATCGCGAGCGGCTGGTATATGCAGGCGCCCCGCACCTTCAAGTTTACGGCCCGCGTCACTTTCTAGAGGCGTGAGCACTAGCCGGCGGCCTTTCCCGCGAACGGTCGCCGGCTTCCTGAATTTTGGGCCGCGAGCCCATTCCCAATCACCTTGCGTACACATGGCGATTTCGAACGATATTATCATCTCCAAGGGAGACCCGGTAGAGCTGCGGGACGCGCATCCCCTGCGCCTCCAGTTTTCTGGCGAAGGCGTACCGCTTGCCGTGCGCCACGAAGGGCTCCTGGTCAACCAGTTGATCCCCGACCCATGGGCCGACGGCCTCTTCCGGCTTTACCTGCGCGAATGGCAGGGCGATGCACCTGCGTGCAGCAAGTCGCTGGTGACGGGCAACCGTAATTTTGCTGCCGACGTGGAAGACGCCGCCACCTGGACGGCCCGCCTCGGCTCCGATTTGCGCTGCGGCGTGCATGTGCAGCTTCACCCGAGCTTGCCCGCCTGGGCCTGGACGTTGACGGTCGAAAATCGTGGCAAGCAGTCCCGGACGGTGGATGCCTTGCTCGCGCAAGATCTGGGCTTGGCCGACGAAGCGGCAGTGCGTAACAACGAGGCCTTCACCTCCCACTACATCGACCTCAACCCGGTCGAAGATCCCACGCTGGGCTGGGTGGTGTTGGCGCGGCAAAATCAGCCGATGGCCGAAGGGCGGCACCCGATGCTGGCGGTCGCCTGCCTCGAAGGCGCTGTTGGCTACGCGACCGACGGCTGGCAGTTTTACGGTCAGGACCACCGCCTTACCGGCACGCCCGCCGCGCTGGAGCAGCCGCAGCTGCCTTCGCGCAAGCTCCAATATGAGTGCGCGATGGCCTGCCTGCAGAGCCCGCAGCTGGAGATCGCACCCGGGCAGAGCCGGCGCGTGACATTCCTCCTGCGCCTCTGGCCGCACCACCCGGCGGCTTCGTCGACGGAAGACGTGGAAGGCTTGCAGGCGTTGTTGCCGGCGGACTGGATCCACCACCCGGAGCCTGATTTCTCCAAGCGAGACGGGGTGGACACACTTTTCCGCACCGCGCCCTGGCTGCATGGCGAAGAGCCGACGGCCAGCGACTTGCGCGACTGGTTCCCGGGCGAACACCGCCATCTGGAGCACGATGAGCAGGGCAGGGTGCTCTCGTTCTTTTGCGACCGCCAGACGCATGTGGCGACGCGCGCGAAGGAAGCTACGATTTTGCGCCCGCACGGCCACGTCCTCCGCAGTGGCGACCATACCCGGCTCGATCCGGGCCACTTTGGCCTCACCTGCTACGCAGCGGGCGTCTTTGGTGCGCAGGCCTATCTCGGCAATCCCAACCTGGCCCGCCTGTTGCCGGTCGCGCGCAATGCCCTTGGCGTCAATCGCTCCAACGGGCAGCGGATTTTTGTGCTGGGGGCCGATGGGCAGTGGCGGCAGCTTGGCGTGCCCTCGGCCTTTGCGCTCGAGCCCGGCAAAGTGCGCTGGATCTATCGCCTGCCGGATGCGCGGCTGGAAGTCGCGGCCTGCTGTGGTCAAGACCTTGCCGCCGCCTTCCTGCAGATCCGAGTGGTCGAGGGCGCCACGTTGGCCTTTCTCATCACTCATCGTGTGACGGCGGGGGCGGACGAAGATGAGGCACCGCCTGCCATCACGCCCGAGCCGGAGCTGGGGCGCTCGACGATTCGCCCTGCGCACGACAGCCTGCTGGCGCGGGCTTACCCGAATGCCTGCTTTGCCATCGCGATGGGTGACCCCACCGTGCTCGATTATTTCGACGGCGACGAGGCCATCCGTCCCGGTGCCCGCAGCCGGGCCTATGTGACGATGCGGACGGAGCCCACGCGGCGCTGCGAAATCATCCTGGCGGGCAGCAACGATGGGCTCGACTCCTTGGACACACGGGTGAAGCGAGCCCGCGCCGTGTTGCTCGAAGATTGCCCCGCCAGCGCCCCGCCAGCCGCTCCGCTGCGGATCCGTGGGGGCACCGATGCGGGTGTCTCGCGGGTGCAGGAGATCGTGCCGTGGTTCAACCACAACGCTTCGATCCACTTTTCGGCCCCGCACGGGCTGGAGCAATACGGTGGCGCGGCCTGGGGCGTGCGCGACGTCTGCCAAGGCTCGTTGGAGTGGCTGCTGGCGGTCGATCAGACCACGGTGGCGCGTGAGACCCTGCGGGCGGTCTTCGCCCAGCAATACGCGGGGGAAGGCGGCTGGCCGCAATGGTTCATGCATGCACCCTTCCAGTTTATCCAGCAGCACGAGTCGCATGGTGATGTCTGCCTGTGGCCGCTCAAGGCCCTGTGCGACTATCTGGAACGCACGGGCGACCTGGAGTTGCTCGATACGCCGGTCGGCTATACCGATCCCAAGACGTTTCAGCCCACCGGGCCGCAGGAGCCGTTGCTGGCACATTGCGACCGAATCGTGCACCTGCTGGAGGCCCGGATGGCCAAAGGCACGGCCTTGGTCGACTACGGCGACGGCGATTGGGACGACACCCTGCAGCCTGCCGATCCGGCCCTGCGCACCCGTCTGATCAGCGCCTGGACGGTCGGCCTTGCCTACCACACGCTGCGGCTCTTTCGGGACGTCTGTCAGCGCCGGGAAGACGCCCGACGGGTGACGCATCTCGACGACTTGCTGGCGCGCATGTACCGCGACTTCCACCAATACCTGGTCGTGGGAGGCGTAGTCGCAGGCTTTCTCCTGCGGGAAGATAAGGGCGGGCGTCAACTGCTCCTGCATCCGCGCGACCACTTGACGGGCATCCGCTATCGTCTCTTGCCGATGACGCGCTCGATCCTGGCCGAGCTGTTTACGCCAGAGGAGGCGCAACATCACCTGGAGCTGATCCGCGACGAACTGCTCTTTGAGGATGGGGTACGCCTGATGAGCGAGCCGGTGCAGTACCGGGGCGGCGTATCGCACATGTTCAAGCGAGCCGAGACGGCCGCCAACATCGGGCGCGAGATCGGGCTGATGTATGTGCACGCCCACCTCCGCTATGCCGAGACGCTGGCCAAGGTGGGCGACGCTGTCGGCTGCTGGCAGGCGCTGCAACGGGTCAACCCGGTTGCGCTGCAGGAGGTGCTGCCGCAGGCCGCCCGTCGACAGGCTAACGTGTTTTTCTCCAGTTCCGACGCCGATTTTGCCGACCGCCACGAGGCTGCCGCCCATTGGGACGACCTCAAGGCGGGCAAGATCGCGGTGCGGGGCGGCTGGAGGCTCTATTCGAGCGGTCCCGGCCTGTTCCTGAACATGCTCAAGTCGAGCGTGCTGGGCCTGCGCCCCTCATTTGGCGACGTGGTCTTCGACCCCGTGCTACCGCCCAGCCTCGACGGCCTGGTGGCGGAGGTAAGCCTCTGCGACCGCCCCGTCGCCATCACTTACCGGGTGAAGGTGCGCGGCTTTGGGCCCACCCGGCTGGAGATCAACGGCACGCAAGTGCACGCAACCGCCCGCGAGCCCAACCCTTACCGCCCCGGCGGCCTTCGGGTGCCGGTCGAGATTTTGAAGCCCTTGCTGGCTGACGACCAGAACCGACTCACGATCGAAATCTAATGAATCAAACGATACTGCGCATGAGCCTGGCCTTTGCCGTCAGTCTGGGGTTGGGCCCTTCGGGGCAAGCCCAGACGCCTCCCGTTTCCACCCCGCCCGCGGCCAATGAGGCCGAGATGCGAGCCTTTATCGACGACCTCCTCGCGCAAATGACGCTGGAGGAAAAGGTCGGTCAACTCAACCAAGCCCCCGGTGCCTGGAACGACACCGGCCCCGCCGTGCCCGAAGTGGGTGTCGACGAGATCCGCAAGGGCGCCATCGGTTCGTTCCTCAGCGTCTACGGCAGCGATGTGACGCGGGAGATGCAGCGCATCGCCGTCGAGGAATCGCGCTTGGGCATCCCGCTGCTGTTCGCGCACGACGTGATCCACGGCTTCCGCACCATCTTCCCGGTGCCGCTGGCCGAGGCTTCGAGTTGGGACCCGGAAGCGGCGGAGCTCTCCGCCCGCATCGCTGCCGTCGAAGCCACCGCGCACGGCGTGCACTGGACCTACGCCCCGATGGTCGACATCGCCCGCGACCCGCGTTGGGGCCGCATTGTGGAGGGCTCGGGCGAAGACCCGTACCTCGGTGCGGTCATGGCTGCCGCCCGGGTGCGGGGCTTCCAGGGAACGGAATTGACTGCGCTCGACACCCTGCTGGCCTGCGCCAAGCACTTTGCCGCCTACGGTGCCGCCGAGGGCGGGCGCGACTACAATACGGTAGAGATCTCCGAGCGTGCATTGCGCGAGGTCTACTTCCCGCCCTTCCAGGCAGCGGCCGACGCGGGGGTGGCCACCTTTATGGCCTCGTTCAACGACATTGGCGGCGTCCCCGCCCACGCCAGCAGCTTCCTCTTCAACGACGTGCTGCGGGGCGAGTGGGGCTGGAACGGCCTTGTGGTGAGCGACTACACCGGCATTCAGGAGCTGATGGACCACGGCGTGGCGGCTTCGCTGCTCGACGCGGGCCTGCAAGGCATCCACGGGGGCGTCGATATCGACATGCTGAGCAAGGCCTACCTGCTCTTGCCCCACGCGATCGACGATGGCCGGATCGACACCCAGGTGATCGACGCTGCCGTGCGCCGCGTGCTCGAAGCCAAGTGGAAGCTCGGCCTGTTTGAAGACCCCTACCGCTACAGCGACATGGAGCGGCAGAAGGCCCTGACGCTGACGCCCGAGCACCGCGCTGCCGCCCGCGAAGTCGCACAAAAGTCGATCGTGCTGCTCAAAAACGACCGCAAGGTGCTGCCGTTGAGCAAGGACATCGCTTCCCTGGCCGTCATCGGGCCGTTGGCCGACGATGCGCACTCTGCGATTGGCAACTGGGCGGCAGCCGGTCGCCCCGAAGACGCCGTAACGGTGCTGGAAGGCATCCGCCGCGCGCTGCCCGATACGGAGATCCACTTTACCAAAGGGGCCGACGTGGCGACCGAAGACACCAGCGGCTTTGTGCGCGCGGTCGAGGCCGCGCGGGCGGCCGACGCCGTCGTGCTCGTGCTCGGTGAACACCGCGACATGAGCGCCGAGGCCAAGAGCCGCACTTCGCTCGACCTGCCCGGCGTCCAACGCGAGCTGGCCGAAGCGGTGCTGGAGACGGGCAAACCCGTCGTGGTCGTGCTCATGAACGGCCGCCCGCTGAGCATCGGCTGGCTCGACGAAAACATCCCGGCCATCGTCGAAAGCTGGTTCCTCGGGGTCGAAACAGGCAATGCCGTGGCCGACGTGCTCTTTGGCGACGTCAACCCCAGCGGCAAGCTGCCGATCACGTTCCCCCGCACGGTGGGCCAGGTGCCGATCTATTACAACCACCGCCAGACGGGGCGCCCCGCCGATGCGACGGACATGTATACTTCCAAGTATATCGACGCCCCGTGGACGCCCCTCTACGTATTTGGCCACGGCCTCAGCTATACTGAATTCGACTACGACCACCTGAGCGTGAGCAGCGAAAAGATCACGCCCGAGCAGCCGATCACGGTCGAGTTCGACGTGCGCAATACGGGCGACCGCGCGGGCGTCGAAGTCGTGCAGCTCTACATCCAGGATGTCGTGGGCACGACCGCCCGCCCGGTGCGTGAGCTGCGCCGTTTCGAGCGCGTGCCCCTCGAGCCTGGTGAGACCAAGCGCATCAGCTTTACCCTCCAGCCGGAAGACCTCGCCTGCCTCAGCCCGCAGCTGGAGTGGCGCGTGGAGCCCGGCCAATTCAAAGTCTATGTCGGCGGTAGCTCGGCGGCGGAGCTGAATCGCAGCTTCTCCGTGGAGCCCGCGACGACCGCTTCCACCCAACCCTAGACCCATTACGCCTTACGCCCATGCTGAAAAAGATCCGCCTTGCCTGTCTTGCCGTTCTTCCCATCCCGGCTTTCGTTTCCACTGAGATGCACGCCGCCCCGCCCGTGCTCTACCAGGAGCATCAGGAGTTCCTCGACGATGTTCAGGAGCGCACCTTCAACTGGTTTTGGGAGAATACCCACCCGGAAAGCGGGCTCGTGCCCGACCGCGCGCCCACCGAATCGTTTTCAAGTATCGCGGCGGTCGGCTTCGGGTTGACCACGATCCCGATCGGGATCGAGCGCGGCTTCATCACGCGGGAAGAGGGGCTCGAGCGCGTGCTGGCGACGCTCCGCTTCTTCGACCAGGCCCCCCAGGGGCCGGAGCCGCGTGGCAATACCGGCCACAAGGGCTTTTACTATCACTTCCTCGACATGGAGAACGGCGAGCGCTACCTCGAAGTCGAGCTGTCGACCATCGACACGGCCTTGTTTATCCTCGGCGCGCTCTTTTGCCAGAGCTACTTCGACGGGCCGGAGCAGGCCGAGGTGGAGATCCGGCAGCTGGCGGAGACGCTCTACCGCCGTGTGGAGTGGGACTGGGCGCTCGTGCGCCCCTCGCTCATGTGCATGGGCTGGATGCCCGAGACGGGCTTTATCCCCGCGGATTACGAGGGCTACAACGAGGCCATGTTCCTCTACCTGCTGGCCCTCGCCTCGCCGACACACCCCATCCCGGAAGATTCGTGGGAGCGCTTTGTCTGGTCTTACCACTGGGCAGATTTCAATCAGGTGGAGCATGTGGCCTTCGCCCCGATGTTCGGCCACCAGTACACGCAGTCGTGGATCGACATGCGCGGCATCCAGGACACCTACATGCGCTCGCGCGGGATCGACTACTTCGAGAATTCGCGCCGCGCCGCCCATGCGCAGCGCAACTATGCCATCCAGAACCCGCTCGGCTGGCGCGACTACGGGCCCAACATCTGGGGGCTTACGGCCTGCGACGGCCCGGCCGACGTGCTGCTGGAGTACAAGGGCCGCATGCGCATGTTCTTTACCTACCGCGCACGCGGGGCGGGGGCCGATTACACGACCGACGATGGCACGATTGCGCCCACCGCTGCCGCCGGCTCCATCGCCTTCGCCCCGGAGATCGTGATCCCGGCGCTGCAGGAGATGCAACAGCGCTACGGCGAGCACGTCTACACCGAGCACGGCTTCGTCGACGCCTTCAACCCCTCCTTCGACTTTGCCGACCGCGAGCTGCAGAACGGCCACATCGTGGAAGGGCTCGGCTGGTTCGGCAAAGACCACCTCGGCATCGACCAGGGGCCCATCGTCCTGATGATCGAAAACTACCGCAGCGGCTTCGTCTGGGAAGTCATGCGCCGCAACCCCCACATCGTCCGTGGCCTGCAAAGGGCGGGCTTCAGCGGCGGCTGGCTGACCGAGCTGAAGCCCCAACCGGTAGCGGTCGACTGATCCTATACTGCCATGGCCCACCACGCCACTGCTGCCCGAGACCGTATCCCGCTGATCGAAAAGGTCGCGTTTGGCCTCGGCATGGCCATCCCCATCGCCTTCATCAACTCGGTCGCGCAGCTCACCAACCTGATCTTCAACCTCGGGCTGGGGGTCAGCGTGGTGTGGCTGGGGGTGGTGCAAATGATTCCCCGCCTTTGGGATGCGGTTTCGGACCCGCTCACGGGCTATTTTTCCGACAATACGCGTTCGCGCTGGGGGCGTCGCCGGCCCTACATCATCGCGGGCGGCATCGCCAGCGCGGTCACCTACGTCTTGCTCTGGTGGGCTCCGGAAGCCTGGCCGGAGTGGGCGCTGCTGGCCTACATCCTCGGCGTCAGCCTGCTCTTTTATACCGCGACGACGGTCTTCTCCGTGCCCCTGACCGCGCTGGGCTACGAGATGAGTCTCGATTATCACGAGAAGACCCGGCTCTTCGCCATCGGCAGCTTCCTCGGCAACATCTTCGCCATCGTCACCCCCTGGATGTACTGGCTGGCGAACAACGAAGTCTTCGACAACGAGGTAGAGGGCATGCGGACGATTGCCGTCGGGGTGGGGGTGGTGGTCCTGATCACAGCCCTGTTGCCGGGCCTGCTCTGCCGCGAGCGCCGTCAGGTCGAGATCGCGACGCAGGAGAGGGTAAAGTTCTGGTCGAGCCTCGCTACCACGGCCCGCGACGGCGTTTTCCTGCGCGTGGTGGGCATCGTGTTCCTCATCACCTGCGGCTTCAACTTCGTGAACAACTTCACGAACTACATCGTGATCTTCTTCGTCTACGGCGGCGACCGCGTGGCGGCGTCGGAGATGCTGGCCTACAACGGCAGCGTCTGGGCCATCACCTGCCTCCTCGCCGTCTTGCCCATGACGTGGACCAGCGAAAAGGTGGGGAAGGCGCGCACGGTACAGCTCTTCGTCGGCTTCATGCTCGGCGGCAGCCTGCTCAAGATCGTGTGCTACAACCCCGCGCTGCCGTGGCTGACGCTGATCCCCACCGTCTTTATCTCCGCCGGGATGCTCGCGCTCTACACGATGGCCGTCTCGATGGTGGCCGACGTGGCCAACCTCGACCAACTGAAGCATGGCGTGCGGCGCGAGGGCACCTATGCCGCCGTCTACAGCTGGTGGCTCAAGGTGGCGGTCTCGGCCGGTTTCCTCGTGTCGGGCATCCTGCTGCAATCGACCGGTTTTGACGACAAGGTGGTGACGCAGTCGGCCGACACGCTCTTCTGGATGCGTTTCTGGGAGATCGGCCTGCCGGCGGTGCTGTGCGGCCTCGCGATTTTCCTCCTGCGCGGCTATCCGTTGACGGAGGAGCGCGTCTACCAGATCAAGGCCGAGCTGGAGCAGCAAAAAGCTCGTACGTGAAAACACTTACGGACGAGAGCGTAATCTTACGCAATTTTCCTGACGTACATTTTGGTAGACATTCAAGCGGTATTTAAAAAGGGTACAAACCACGGCGAAATCGGGTGAAAAACCTTAATCATCGTGTTGATGGGGCGATAAGCGAGGTAACTACCAAGTCTCCCTCCCCCCTCCCGTCATGCACCGCAAAAACAAACGTAACTTCAAGATCCGGCGTCAGATTGTCCTTGGCATGAGCACATTGACCGTGCTGATCGCCGCACTCGGCTCATTTGCCTTTTGGCGGATGGACCAGGCTACCAACACCTCGCATCACCTCGGCAGCGTCGTCATTCCGCGTGCCAACGACGTCTCTGCCATTCTCAATACGACCTCTGGAATCAACCTTTCTACACGATCGTTTGGGTTGACGGGCGATGCGCGGTATCTGGAGCAAGCCCGCCAGCAGAATACGCAGCTGCAGGCCCAGTGGGAGGAGGCAGCCGATCGGTTTGATAATACGGCGGAAGCAACGCAGGCACGATTTGATTCTGCGGAGAAGGCTTACCGCGATTACTGGAGCCTCTTCGAGTCGACGGCCACCACCGTGGCCCAGGCCAATTTGATCCGTAGCGAACTCGACGCGCAGGCGGTGACGGCCACCGAGACGATCACGGCGTATGTCGCTCGTCTGCAAGCCTTGGCCGATGCCGCAGAGGCGGGAGACCTTGAACGCGAGCGTTATCTGCAGGAGCTGATCCAGGTGCAGCGCATTGGGCGGTACATGAATCAGCTGCGCGCGGAGAACTTTCGCAGCCAGTCTCGCAACGAAGACATCGCGGCTGAAACCCTCGACTCGATCTCCTCGCAGATCGTCCGCAGCATCGAAGCCGCCTCCGTCTTGGCGCAGGGTAGTGCTGATGCACAGGCCCAGCAGCAGAAGATCCGCGATGCGGTGACCGCCTACAAGGCTGGCCTCGTCGAGCTGCAGTCGGTATCCGCCAACCTGCGGGAATTGCAGCGCCAGCGCACCGAGCGTAACACCGCTGCCCAGAGCGCCCTGGCTGCCTTGTTCGACGATTCGGTCCTGGAAACGCAAACGGCCTCGGCCTCCGAGCAGGAACTGTTGCAGACTTCCGCCAAACAGCTCTTGAGCGTCGTGGCGCTGGCAGTGGTCTTCAGTGCCGCATGGTGCTGGTTCAGTAGCTCGCGCATCTACAAGCGCCTCAAGGAGATTACCGACTTTGTCTTTAATGGTGCAGAGCAGGTGGCCTCCGCCGCCACGCAAGTCTCGACCACCAGCCAAGTGCTGGCCGAGGGCGCAAGCGAGCAG
This sequence comes from Verrucomicrobiota bacterium JB022, assembly GCA_030673845.1. NCBI lineage: Bacteria > Pseudomonadati > Verrucomicrobiota > Verrucomicrobiota bacterium JB022. The sequence goes on along the minus strand of JAUTCQ010000011.1, from coordinate 27,634 downwards.
GCCGAGACGCTGGAAGAGACGAGCGCCACGCTCGAAGAAATCTCCGCTACCACCGCTCGCAACGCCGAGCATGCCCGTTCTGCCAACGCCACCGCCAACGCCGCCCGCTCCGCTGCCGAAAACGGCGCGGCCAAGATGACCGAGATGAGCCAGGCCATGCAGGCCATCGAGCTGTCGTCCAACGAAGTGGCCAACATCGTGAAGACGATCGACGAAATCGCTTTCCAGACCAACATGCTGGCGCTCAACGCCGCCGTGGAGGCCGCCCGGGCGGGAGAAGCCGGGGCCGGGTTTGCCATTGTGGCCGAAGAGGTGCGCAGCCTTGCGAAGCGTAGCGCCGAAGCCGCCCGCGAATCGGCGCTGCGCATCGACGAGGCCAAGTCGCGCAGCCGCCAGGGCGTCGTGCTGTCGCAGGCCGTCATGGACAGCCTCAAGGATATCGTGGTGAAGGCCCGCGAGGTCGACCAACTCGTGGAAGCCATCAGCATTGCCTCCGAAGAGCAAAGCCAGGGCGTAACGCAGGTCACCGCCGGCGTTACCCAGATGGACAAGGTGACGCAGAGCAATGCCGCGAGCGCCACCGAATCGGCCAGCGCGGCCGAAGAGCTCAGCGCCCAGTCCGAAGACCTTCGCGAGGCCATCAGCCAGCTCTGGGCCATGATCGAATCCGACAAGGAGATCCAGCGCCAGAAAAGCCAGAAGGCCAGCTACGGCTCCTGGAACAAGCCGGAAAAGGCGGCAGCCCCGCTTTCCTTCCTCCACCGAGGCCGTTACGACGAGTCGCAGGAAGAGGAGGAAGAGCGCCAGATGGAAGCTCCGGCTCGCTCCAGCAACTACCGTCAGGCCGAAGAGGCGTTCTTCTCACAACGGGGCAGCCACCGTTCTCTGGAAGAGGAAGTCTACATTGCCACCGAAACGCCGCGCCAATCCAAGCCCGAAAGCCTGAACGGCCACCGTTCGCGCAATGGCTCCGAGGTGAAGATCTCGCAGCATTAAGCTTTATTTCACTACCCCCTGCTCATGGGCCGTCCCTTCGTGGACGGCCTTTTTTGTTCTCAGCGGGCTGTGTGGACGGCAGGCCCTCCAATGCGCTCGGAGATACGACTGGCGATTTTCTGCAAGCTGGCGGCTACCGTCGGCACACGCTCGGGCGTGAGCCGGTGGGCGGAGGCGGTAAGGCCCAGCGCGCCTTCCACGCCCCGGCTCGACCAGATGGGCACGGCCACACAGCGCACGCCGGTAAAGTATTCCTCTTCGTCCAGCGCGTAGGCGCGCGTGCGCGTGGCGGTCAGCTCCTGTGCAAGGCGCTGGTGGGTGAGGATCGAATTCGGAGTGCGGGCGACCAGCTTTTCCACCGGCACCAGTTGGGCGAAGTCATGCTCGTGCAGATAGGCGAGGAAGACCTTGCCCGAGGCGGAGCAGACGAGGTCGACCAGGGAGCCCGTGCGGCTGCTGGCGGTGAGCGGGTGGGGGCTCTGGACCGCTTCCACGATCATCGACTTGTCTTCGAACGGCACCGCGAGGTGGCACGTTTCGCCGGTGGCCTCGACCGCTTGCTGCATGAAGGGCAGGGCGATGGACCGCAGCTCCACCTTGGCCTGGGCGGCGACTCCCAATGGGATGAGGGCGGGGCCGACGAAGTAGTGCCGGTCGTCGCGGCGCACAAAGCCCTCGTGCTCCAGCGTAGTCACGATGCGCAGTGCCGTGGTGCGCGGCAGTTCCAGCCCAGCCACAATCCCGGCCAGCGTGGCACCTTGGGGCCGTTGCGCGAGGAAGCGCAGCACCGTGCAAGCGTTGCTGAGGTTGGGGATCGTGTAGGCCGGCATGGGAAGAGACAAAAAGCGCCGGGCGTTTGGCAGGCCCGGCGCGTGAAACAAGCTTCTTAGCGGGCGAGCCAGCCGCCGTCGACGGCGATGGTGTAGCCCTGCAGGTAGTTGGAGGCGGCGGAGGCGAGAAAGACGGTCGGCCCCACGATGTCGGTCGGGTCGCCCCAGCGCCCGGCGGGGATGCGGTCGAGGATCGCCTTGTTGCGCGCTTCGTCGGCCCGCAGCGGTGCGGTGTTCTCCGTCGCCATGTAGCCGGGGGCGATGGCGTTGACGTTGATCTGGTGCGGCGCCAGCTCGTTGGCCATCAGGCGCGTCAGCCCCATCACTGCGCTCTTCGAGGCAGTGTAGGAGGGCACGCGGATGCCGCCCTGGTAGGAGAGCATCGAGGCGATCTGGATGATCTTGCCCGGCTTGCCTGCCTTGACCACGCCACGAGCAAACTCCTGGCTGAGGAGGAAGAGGGAGGTCAGGTTGAGCTCCAGCACCTCGTCCCAGTCCTTTTCGCTGAAGTCGAGGAAGTCGGCGCGGCGGATGGTGCCGGCGTTGTTGACGAGGATGTCGGGCTCGCCGCCGATGGCTTCGCGGATGCGGGGCAGCACCTGACGGGTCTCCTCGCGGTTGCAAAGGTCGGCGGGGATCTCGAAGGCCTTGCGCCCGGCCTTTTCGACCCCGGCGCGAGTTTCGGAGAGGTCGCCGCGGGCCACCAGGGCCACGTCGGCGCCCGATTGGGCGAGGCCGATGGCGATGGCGGCACCGAGGCCCTTGGAGGCTCCGGTCACGATGGCGGTTTTGCCGCTCAGGTCAAAGTTGGCTGCTTGGCTCATTTAGCGCAGGGTGCTGAGGTCGCAGTGGTCCATGTCGTCAAACGACTGGTTTTCGCCGCCCATGGCCCAGACAAAGCTGTAGGGGCCGGTGCCCGCGCCGGAGTGGATCGACCAGGCGGGGGAGAGCACGGCGTCCTTTTCGCGCATCACGAGGTGGCGCGTTTCGGTGGGCTCGCCCATGAAGTGGAAGACAAGCGCACCTTCGCTCACGTCGAAGTAGCAATACACTTCGGAGCGGCGCAGGTGGGTATGCGGCGGCATGGTGTTCCACACGCTGCCGTCTTCGATCTTGGTAAAGCCCATCACGAGCTGGCAGCTATCGGCGCGGCCGGGCACGATCAGCTGGTAGAGCTTGCGGCAGTTGGCCGTCGTCTTCTGGCCGAGCACGCGCGGCTCGACGTCGGCATGGCGCACGAGCTTGGTCGGGTATTCCTTGTGGGCGGGGTAGCTCACGAGGTAAAACTGCGCGGGCTTGGCGTTGTCCTTGGAGGCAAACGTCACCTTCTTGCTGCCGCGGCTCACGTAGACGGCGTCGCAGTGGCCGATGGAAAACGTTTCGCCGTCGACGGTCACGTCGCCCTCGCCGCCGAGGTTGATCACACCCAGCTCGCGGCGTTCGCAGAAGTATTCGCAGGCCAGCTCCTTGAGCGCCGGCAGCTCCAGCGCACCGGAGGTCGGCACCACGCCGCCTACGACCACGCGGTCGAGCTCGCACACGCGCAGCTTGATCTCGCCCTGGGCGAAGAGGCCGGCGAGCAGGAAGTTGTCGCGCAGTTCTTGAGTATCGGCCCGGCGGACCATTTCGGGAGGCAATGTATACAGCATGAAATTCGGGTAGATTGTTGGGAGAGGTTTGATCGGGCAGCGCCGTAACCACAGTCCAGCGCCTAGACGGTGCACCGTAGGAAAGGCGTCGGCCTCTGTAAACCAAAATGGACATATTATCCAAATATGAACACTTTGGCCCAGTAAAAAACTGGAGGGCGTGCAGCACGCGCCTCCAGTCGGGAGAAAAAGGCCGGGCGCCGGTTTATTGGCCGGGCAGCAGGCTCTCGATGAAGTTCGGCAGCCAGAGCGAAACGGCGGGCACGTAGCTGATGATCAGCAGGCCGGCAAACATTGCGATAAACATCGGGACCAGCGGGCGCATCACCTGGGCGAGCGTCGTCTTGCCCACGCCGCAGCCGACGAACAGGCAGGTGCCGACCGGCGGGGTGCAGAGGCCGATGCAAAGGTTGGCGATCATCATGATGCCGAAGTGCACGGGGTCCATGCCGAAGCCGGTCACCACCGGCAGGAAGATAGGCGTGAAGATCAGCACCGCCGGCGTCATGTCCATAAACGTGCCCACGACGAGCAGCAGGATGTTGATGATCAGCAGGGTGACGATGGGCGAGTCGCTGATGGCGAGCATGGCGTCGCTCACCGTCTGCGGGATCATCTCGTAAGAGAGCACCCAGCTCATCGCCTGGCTGGCGCCGACGAGGAACATCACGATGGCGGTCGTCTTGGCGCTTTGCAGCAGCACTTCGGGGATCTGCTTGATCTTCACCTCGCGGTAGAAGACCACCCCGAGCAGGAAGGCATACAGCGCGGCGACGGCGGAGGCCTCCGTGGCGGAAAAGATCCCGCCCAGGATACCGCCCATCACGATGAAGATCAGCGCGAGGCTGGGCACCGCCTGCAGGAAGCTGATCAGCATCTTGCGGGGCGAAGCGTGCGAAAGCTCTTCGCTGCGGTTCTTGCGCTGCACCCACCACGAGGCGACCATCAGGAGGCCACCGACGACCATCCCCGGCACGACCCCGGCGATGAAGAGCGAGGTGATGCTCACATTACCCGCCACGACCGCATACACGATCATGATATTGCTGGGCGGGATGAGCAGGCCCGTGGTAGCGGAAGTCGTGGTCAAGGCGACCGAAAACGGGCGCCCGTAGCCCTTGCGCTCCATCTCCGGCATCATGAAGCTGCCGATGGAAGACACCGCCGCAGCGGCGGAGCCCGAAACGGCGCCGAAGAGCATGCAGGTGATGGTGTTGACGTAGCTGAGGCCGTTGTGGAAGCCGCCGACGAGGGCGTTGGCGAAGTCCATCAGGCGTCGGGCCATGCCGCCCGCGCCCATCAGCACGCCGGCAAGCACAAAGAAGGGGATGGCCAGCAAGGGGAAGCTGGCGATACCGGTGGAAAGGCGTTGAGCGGTGATATATTCGGTGGGCACTTCGCCGATCGAATACATCGTGAGCACGGTGGCCACGCCGATACAGACCGCCACGGGCACGTCCATGAGCAGGAGGGCCGTGAAGGAAAGCAGCAAAATCAGAATTTGTAGGTCCATGTTGCGGGGGAGGGCAGGATCTAGATTTCGGGGTCGATGGCGTGCACGGGCTCGGCCTCGGCCAGCTTGGGCTCACGCGCCCACTCCACGAGGTGCTCGATGCCAAAAAGCATGAAGAAGACGCCGCTGATGGGGATGGCGAGGTAGATCGGGCCCAGCAACATGCCGAGGCCAGCCACCGTTTCGCCTGTCGCCAGGGCGCGGCTCACGAGGCTGCTGCCGCCGTAGACCATCACGTAACCGGCAAAGGACATCACGATCAGCTCTGCGGCCAGCTTGGCGATGCGGCGGGCGTTGGGGTTGATGATCGTCATGAAGTAGTCGACCCCCAGGTGGCCGCGCTCGCGGAAGACCACGGCGGCACCGAGCAGCGATACCCACATCAGCAGGTAGGTGGCGAGCGGCTCCGTCCAGCTACTGGGCGAGCCAAGCACGTAGCGGCTCACGACGCCCCACAACACCGCCAGCACCAGCAGGGCCATGGAGACGATGAGGAGGAAGTTCAGGATGGCGGCCAGCACATTGAGGCCGCGGCTGAGAAAAGACGGGGAAGATGCGGTGCTCATTGGACCTCCTCGATTGCTTCGATGTACTTGCCGAGGCGCGTCTGGCGCAGAGAGTTCTGGTAATCCTGCACGGCGGCGGCAAAGGGCTTCTGGTCGGGGTGGTAGATTTTCACACCCAGGTTTTCCAACTCTTTCAGGTTGGCCTCGGTCTGCTCGGCCCACAGCTCACGCTGGAACTGGAGGGAGGTGTCAGCGGCATCGGTCAGCCACTGCTTTTCCTCCGGCGTGAGGTTGTTCCAGACGACTTCGCTGATCAACAGGATGTCGGGGATGCGCATGTGCTCATCCAGCGAAAAATAGGGGGCCACCTCGTAGTGGCGGCTGGTAAAGTAGCTCGGCACGTTGTTTTCGGCGGCGTCGACCATGCCCTGCTGCAGGGCCGTATAGAGGTCGCCCCACGGCACCGGCGTCGGGGAGGCGCCGGTGGCGGCAAGGCCGGAGATCGCGCCGTCGCTCTGCATCACGCGCACCTTCATGCCCCGGAGGTCGGCGGGGGTCTGGATCGGCTTTTTGCTGGCGTAAAAGCTACGGGCACCGGCGTCGTAATAGGTGAGACCGTGCAGGCCCTGGCTCACGCCCATTTGCAGGAATTCTTCGCCCACCGGGCCGTTCAGCACATTCCAGTAATGCTCTTCGTCGCGGAAGAGATACGGCACGGAGAAGACGCCCATTTCGGGCACGAGGGCTTCCATGCTGGCGGCGGAGGTCTTTACGAGCGCCAACGCGCCACGCTGCACCTGGGCCACCGTCTCGGTTTCCGTGCCCAGCTGACCGTTGGGGAAGATCTGCACCTGGAGGGCGCCGCCGGAGTTTTCGGCCACCTTTTCCGCCATGTGAACCATGGCCAGGTGGACGGGGTGCGCCTGGTCCAGCGAGTGCGCCAGTTTGAGGACCTTCGTCTGGCTGCTGCCCGATCCGTAGCCGGAGCCCGCCATCACCGCCAGGGTGACTGTGGCGCCGAATACTCCGATCAGGAGGCCGACGAAGAGAAACGAAAGGGACTTTTTGTCCATGAGGTTGAAGGGGGGATTTCGGGGACGGGCTTGCGCCCGGCACATGCGACTAAAGGCTGCTGAGACTGGGACTTCCAGCCAAAAGCAACCGGAGGGGGCGGAAGCCTTGGAGCCTCTGTGCCCGCTACGCTTGAGGGCCGGGTGATGAAATGCAAATGAAATAGAATGAAATCGCCATGAATACGAGAGCGATCCAGCTGTGGGGCAGCCCGGCGTTATTCGGCCTCCAGGGGTACCGCCGCCTCTTCGGGCACGCCGACGGCGGGCTGCCGGCGACGCCGCAAGGGCAGGGTGGCACCGTCGTGCCAAGTGCCTTCGATGAAAGTCGTCGTGGGGATACGTGGGATGCCCCGGATGTTTTGGGTCAGCTGGCCTGCCAGCAGTGAGATGGCCGCCGCGCCCACCTCGTCATGGTTTTGCTGCACGCCAGCGACCGTGCCGTCGAAGCGGTCGAGAAAGAGATCAACCAGGCACACGTCGCGCGGCACCCGCAGGCCCAGCTCTTCGATCGCGTCGCGCACAAAGATCCCGTTGGTGATGATCACCTCCGGCTGCCACGCGTCGAGCCAGCGGCGCAGGCGGGTGGCGTCGATCTGCACCGTGCTCTGGTTTTCGTGGATCCAGGTGTCGACCGGGTGATAGGCGGGGAAGAGGCACACCGGCAGCCGCGAAGTCTCCGGGATCTGTTGCTGCTCCACGAGGTAGCCGGCGGTCCACATGCGGTCGACGCTCAAGTCCCAACCCCGGTGCATGATACAACCGATGCGGGTGTAGCCAGCCTCCAGCACCTTGCGCATGGCCAGCCGCATGATGCCGCACTGGTTGTTCGTCACGTTGTTAAGGGTCGGGTAGTGGGGGAAGAAGTCGATCTTGACGGCGGCGAAGTGCTCCCAGTCGAGCGCCAGACTGTCTTCCATCTCCCGCGCGTGGGAGGCGATGATCAGCCCGTCGATGCCGCGCGAATTGAGGATGCGGCTCAGGCGCCCATGGCTCAGGCCCGGTTCGCGTAGCCAATAGTGCTCCAGCCGATAGCCCAGGCGCTCGGCTGCCGCCTTGGCTCCGTCGAAGAACTGGGGGTGGGCGGTAACGTCCTTCCAGCCCCAGCGGGTCGTCCAGTTGGTGACGTAGGCGAGGGTCTTGCGGTCGTAATGCTCGCGAGCGCCTTCGCGGTAAGAGACGAGGGCGCGCAGCACGGGGTCGGGCCGGTAGCCCATCTTCTCCGCCAGCTCCTGGATGCGGCGGCGGGTCGCCTCCGGGAGCTTGGGGCTGTTGCGCATTGCGAGCGAGACCGTAGTCACGTGGGTGCCGTCCGCGCGCGCGATATCCGCCAGGGTAATACGCTTGGAAGCCATGGTTTGGGGTAGGGGTAGAGGAGTGGAGGAGACTTCAAACCATCCGAGGTCAAGGCGCAACGGATTTCGGGTTCTAATGTTAGCATAGAGCTTGCGTTGTGCCCAGGCTGGCGGTGGTGGATATTCGGCCCCAGCGGCTTACCCCGGCTCCTGATTCAACCCCACCCCCCGGACTGCAAACGCGGTCTTTCCTTGGCACCCACCGCTGGTTGGGCACGCCCCGGGTATGCCATTGTCTCCCCCTTCGAAAATTCCGGCCATGCCAAAGTTCCCGTATCAAAACCCCGACCTGCCGTTGGAAGAGCGCATCGACGACCTGCTCGGTCGCATGACCCCGCTTGAAAAGATCGGCCAGATGATGCACGACAACCACCCGATCGAGCGCCTTGAGGTGCCCGCCTACAATTGGTGGAACGAGGCCTGCCACGGGGTGGGGAGGGCGGGCCGCGCCACGGTGTTTCCTCAGGTGATTGGCCTCGCCGCAACCTGGAATCGTGAGTTGGTCGGGCAGGTCGCCACCGCCATCTCCGATGAGGCCCGCGCCAAGCACCATGACGCCGCCCGCCGGGGCAAGCGCGGGATCTATCGCGGCCTCACCTTCTGGACGCCCAACGTCAACATCGTGCGCGATCCGCGCTGGGGGCGAGGGCAGGAAGCCTTTGGCGAAGACCCCTTCCTCACCGCCGAGCTTGCGACCTGTGTCGTCCACGGCCTGCAGGGCGACGACGACAAGTATCTAAAGGTGGCCGCCTGCGCCAAGCACTACGCGGTGCACAGCGGCCCAGAGTCCGAACGGCACGAATTCGATGCCCAGCCCACGCAGAAAGATTTGTGGGAGACCTATCTCCCGGCCTTCGAGCGCCTGAGCCGCGAGGGCGTCGAGGCCTTCATGGGGGCCTATAACCGCACGCTCGGCGAGGCCTGCTGCGCCAGCGACCTGTTGATCAACCAGATCCTGCGGGGCCAGTGGGGCTTCGAGGGCCACTACGTGAGCGACTGCGGCGCGATCGACGATTTCCACCTCTACCACCAGGTGACGAGCAACGCCGCCGAGTCCGCTGCGCTGGCCGTGCGCATGGGCTGCGACCTCAACTGCGGCTGCACCTTCAACGACCTCAGCGTGGCGCTCGAAAAGGGCCGCATTACCGAGGCGGAGATCGACACCGCCGTGCGCCGCCTGCTCTCGACCAAGTTCCGCCTCGGCCTCTTCGACCCAGAGGAGCGGGTGCAGTGGACCCAGCTCCCGCTGGAGATCGTGGACGGCCCGGAGCACCGGCAGCTCGCCCGCCGAGCCGCCGCCGAATCGGCGGTGCTGCTCAAGAACGCCGGTAACGTGCTGCCGCTGAACCGCGACCCGGAGCGCCTGCTGGTAGTCGGGCCGACCGCCGCCAATTACGGGGCGCTGCTCGGCAACTACTACGGCGTCTCTCCCGAGATGGTGACGATCTTCCAGGGCATTCTGGAGGCGACGGAACCGAACACCGCCGTCAAATACCGCCCCGGCTGCCCGATCCTCAGCCCGCAGGCCCCGGGGGTGAACTACACCTTCCCGGCTGCCGAAGTTTCCGATGTGGTCATCGCCGTGATGGGCCTCGACCATACGCTCGAAGGCGAAGAGGGCGACACCGTGGCCTCGTCCTCCGGCGGCGACCGCGACCGCGTGGAGTTGCCCGAAGTGCAGATGAACTTCCTCCGCGAGCTGCGCCAACACAGCAAGAAGCTCGTGCTGGTCTTGACCGGCGGCAGCGCCATCGCCGCGCCTGAAGCCCACGAGCTGGCCGACGCGGTCCTGTTTGTCGGGTACCCGGGTTGCGAAGGTGGCCGCGGCGTGGCGGATGTGCTCTTTGGCACGGTGGCGCCTTCGGGTCGGATGCCGTTCTCCACGCCCATGCGCACGGAAGACCTCCCGGCCTTCAACGACTACCACCTGCAGGGCCGCACCTATCGTTTTGCCGACAAGACGCCCCTCTACCCCTTTGGCTTCGGCCTCACCTACGGCACCTCCAGCTACCGGCTGGTTTCGCCCTCCACGGCAACGCTTAGGCCCGAGGGCCTCGTCGAAGTCGAAGTGGAGGTGCGCAACGAGGGGCAGCGTGAGTTTGCCGAGACGGTGCAGTGCTACGTGGTGCCGCCCAAGAGCTGGCCGAACGCCCCACACGCTACGCTGGTCGGCTTCGAGAAGGTCACGCTCCCGGCGGGCGGCAGCAAACGCGTGTCGTTCCAGTTGCCGGCGAAGAGCTTTAGCCAGTTCGACGCGGAAGGCCGCCGCGTGCTGCCGGCGGGCGAATATCGCGTGGTCGTCGGCACCAGCTCGCCCAACGCCCGCTCGCAGGAGCTGGGCGCGCCGGTTCCCGCCGAATGCACCGTCACGCTCGCCTCGGAGCTTTCCCATGCAGGCGCTCGTTCTTGAGCAGGCCCGTCAATTGAGCCTCCGGGAGATCGAGATCCCGGAGCGGCTCGGCCCGCACGATGTCCGCGTGCGCATCCGGACGGTCGGCGTCTGCGGCAGCGATGTGCATTACTACCAACACGGGGCCATCGGGCCCTTTGTGGTGCGCGAGCCGATGGTGCTCGGGCACGAGGCCGCCGGTATCGTCGACGAGGTCGGCGCGGAAGTCACGCACCTCCAGCCAGGGGACCGTGTGTGCATGGAGCCGGGAATCCCCAACCCGCAGGGCAAGGCCACCCGGCTGGGGATGTACAATTTAGATCCTGACGTGCGCTTCTGGGCGACCCCGCCCGTGCACGGCTGTTTGCGGCCCACCGTAGTCCATCCAGCAGCGTTTACCTTCAAGATGGCTGACCACCTCAGCTTCGGTGAAGGGGCGATGGTGGAACCCTTGGCGGTGGGGATCCATGCGGTCAACAAGGCACACATTCAGCCGGGTGACGTCGGTGTTGTGCTTGGCGCGGGGCCCATCGGCATCCTCACCGCCTTGTCGGCCCTCGCCGGCGGGTGCAGTCGTTTGTTTATCACCGATCTGCAGGAGGCCAAGCTGACCCTCGCCGCGTCCCTCGGCCCGATCACGCCCGTCAACCCCGCGCGTGACGACCTGACCCAACTGGTGCGCGACGCAACGGAAGGGTGGGGCGCGGATGTCGTGTTCGACGCCGTCGGCCACCCCCGCACGGTGGCGCAAGCCCTCGATGTGGCGGCCCCGGGTGGCCGGGTGGTCCTGATCGGCATGCCGGGCGCGCCGGTGCCGTTCGATATTGTGGCCGCGCAGGTGAAGGAGCTGCGGATTGAGTCCATTTTCCGCTACGCTCACGTCTTCCCGCGCGCCCTCGCGCTCCTGGCCAGCCGCCGTATCGACGTGCGCCCGCTCATCACCGACACCTATGCCTTTGCCGACTCGATCGACGCCTTCGATTATGCCTGTGCCATGCGACCCGAAAGCGTCAAAGTCCAGATCGAGTTGCCGTCCTGAATAGAATAGAAGTTACCGCCTCTCCCAGTGTAGTCCCAGAACCCCCGAACGATGCGATTAATCCTCCGTTACCTGATCCTCCTCCTCCCGTTCGTCGCCGTGCTGCGCGCCGAATTGCCCCGCCTCGAAACGCGCGCTGGGGCCGTCCGTCTTATCGTCGATGGCCAGCCTTTTATCGCCCGCGGCGGCGAGCTGGGCAACTCCACCGGCGAATCCGGCTATCTGGCCCAATATTGGGACAAGCTGGAGGGCATGCACGTCAACTTCCTGCTCGTGCCCGTTTATTGGGACATGGTGGAGCCGGAGGAGGGCCGTTACGACTTCTCCGACCTGCGCAAGGTGATTGAAGAAGCCCGCGCGCGCGACATCCGCCTCGGCCTGCTCTGGTTTGCCTCGTGGAAGAACAGCATGTCGTGCTACGCCCCCGCGTGGGTAAAGACCGACGTCGAGCGCTTCCCCCGCGCGCTGGACGAAAACGGCATCCGGCAGGAGATCGTATCGCCCTTCTATGAAGAGAACTGGCGGACCGATGCGAAGGCCTTCGCGGCCCTGATGCGCGAGCTGAAGAGCTTCGACGGCCAGCACCACACCGTGATCACCGTGCAGGTGGAGAACGAGATCGGCATGATCCCCTCCGCCCGCGACTACAGCGAGGCCGCCAACCGCGCCTATACCGCCAACGTGCCGGCGGAGGTGATCGCAATGTTGCAAAACCGTCCGGAGCTGGCCGACGGTCGCGTCGCCGTCGCGTGGCGAGAGCAGGGCTCGCTCACCACCGGTTCCTGGGCGCAAGTCTTTGGCGCCAACGCCGAGACCGAAGAGTTCTTCATGGCCTACTACTTCGCGAAATATGTGGAGCACGTGACCAAGGCGGGCAAGGACATCTATCCGCTGCCGATGTTCGTCAACGCCGCGCTCATCCGGGCCGGCTACCAGCCCGGCCAGTATCCGAGCGCCGGGCCGCTACCGCATCTGATCGAGCTGTGGGAGCTGGGGGCACCGTCGATCGACTTCTTTTCGCCCGACATCTATTTCCCCAACTTCGTCGAATGGACCCGCGCCTACCGCCGTCTCGGGAACCCGCTATTTGTGCCTGAAGCGCTGCGCACCATCGACGCCTCTGTCAACGGCCTCTACGCCTTTGGCGAGCACCAGGCGATGGCCTTCTGCCCCTTCGGCATCGAATCGGTCGACGGCCAGGTCGAACGGGCCTTGCGCGACAGTTACGACATCGTGCGTCAGCTCACACCCCTGCTGGCCAAGACCGAGCCTTCGCAATCGCGCGGCCTACTGAAGGAAGCCCCCACCAACACCAAGCCGCAGGAAATCCGGCTCGGCGGCTATGTGTTCAACGCCTCCTTCGAGCGTTCGACCCTCCCCGGTCCGGCGGACGGCGTGATCGTGCACGACAACACGGGTGGCTACGGTGCCGCGACTTACCCTGCCGGCGGTCTCATGCTGCAGCTCGGGCCCGACGAGTTTCTCTTCGCGGGCATCGGCGTGGTCGTGACTTTCGACGATCTCGACCCGACTACGCAGGTGGGGATCCTCCAATGTGAGGAAGGCCGCTACGAAAACGGCGAGTGGCAGCGCATCCGCTTGCTCAACGGCGACCAGACGCACCAGGGCCGCCACCTGCGCCTTGAGCCGGGTCGCTTCACCATCCAACGCATCAAGCTCTACCGCTACTAGCCATGCCTCTGACTTCCCGACTCGCGCGCCTTGCCCTGCTCGGCAGCCTCTGCCTGGCCGGTGCTTCGCCCCTCGCCGCGCTCGACGACTTCCAGTTGGTCGAGTTTGCCGCGCCTCAGAAAAAGGGTGCCTTCCCGCTGTTCGCCGCCCGGCAGACGCCGCCGACGCTCGTGGTCGAAGCCTCTGCGCCCGCCGGTCTGAAGCGGGCGGGCAACGATCTCGCGGGCGACCTGCAGGCGGTGACCGGCAAGGAATACACGGTCGCCGAAGCCACAAATCGCCTGCCCAAGCAGGTTGTCTTGCTCGCGACGGCGGGCGAGAGCCCCTTGCTCGATCAACTGGTGCAGGCGGGCAAGCTGGACCTCTCCGCCATCGACGGCAAATGGGAGGCGTTCCAGATCGAGGTGGTCGAAAAGCCATGGCCCGGCGTGGAGCAGGCGCTGGTCGTCGTCGGCAGCGACCTGCGGGGCGCCATTTACGGCACCTATACGCTGTCGGAACACATTGGCGTCTCGCCTTGGTATTGGTGGGCCGACGTGCCGGTGGATCAACACGACGCGCTCTACTGGCCCCAAGGGCGGCGCCACGTCGACGACGGCCCCACGGTGCAATACCGTGGCATCTTCCTCAACGACGAGGCCCCGGCGCTGACGGGCTGGGTCAACGAGAAGTTTGGCGGCTATAACCACCAGTTTTACGAGCACGTCTTCGAGCTGCTGCTGCGGCTCAAGGCCAACTACCTCTGGCCCGCCATGTGGGACGCCGCCTTCAACGACGACGACCCGCTCAATGCCGAGCTGGCGGCTGAATACGGCATCGTGATGGGCACCTCGCACCACGAGCCGATGATGCGCGCCCACAAGGAATGGCGCAAATACGGTGAAGGCCGTTGGGATTACTCGACCAACGAGGAAACCTTGCGCGAGTTCTGGCAAGGCGCGCTGGAACGCAACCGCGACCATCCCAACATCATCACGCTGGGCATGCGCGGCGACGGCGACGAAGCCATGTCGGAAGAAACCAACGTGGCCCTGCTGGAGCGCATCGTGGACGACCAGCGTGCGATGATCGCCGAGGCCTTTGGCCGCCCGCTGGAGGACGTGCCGCAAGTCTGGGCGCTCTACAAGGAGGTGCAGTCTTACTACGAGCACGGGATGCGCGTGCCCGACGACGTGACGCTGCTTTGGTGCGACGACAACTGGGGCAACATCCGCCGCCTGCCGCGCCCGGAAGAGCGCACCCGCTCCGGCGGAGCAGGGGTGTATTATCACTTCGATTACGTGGGCGATCCGCGCTCCTACAAGTGGATCAACTCCGCGCATCTCCCGCGGGTGTGGGAGCAGATGCACCTCGCCTGGCAGTATGACGCCAACAAGATCTGGATCGTAAACGTCGGCGACCTCAAGCCGATGGAGTACCCAATCGAGTTTTTCCTGACCTACGCATGGGATCCGGCCAAGTGGCCCTACGAGCGCCTGACTGAGTATTCCGAGCGCTGGGCCACCCGCGAATTTGGACCCGAACAGGCTGAGGACATCGCTCAGCTGATGCGCGGCTATTCGCACCTCAATTCCCGCCGCAAGCCGGAGCTGCTTTCACCCGAAGTCTACAACCCCGTGGCCTACCGCGAGGCCGAGCGCGTGCTGGCGGAGTGGCAGGAGCTGGTCGAGTTGACAGACAGAGTTTCGGCGGATTTACCGGCGGCGTATCAGGATGCTTACTTCCAGCTCGTGGACTATCCGGTCAAAGCTTCGGCCGTTGTGAACGAGCTGTATCTGTCGGCGGCGTGGAACCGCGTCTACGCTCCGCAGGGCCGCACTGCGACCAACGCCATGGCCGACCGCGCCCGTGAGCTCTTCGCGCAGGATGCCGAGCTGGCCCTCGCCTACAACGAAGACCTCGCCGACGGCAAATGGTCGCACTTCATGGACCAGAACAACCTCGGCTACACCATCTGGCAGCAGCCCGAGCGCGAGTTCATGCCCGCAGTCACGTGGATGCACGCGCCCAAGGGCTCGGAGATGGCCGTCGCACTCGAAGGCCGCTACGGCTCATGGCCCACGCACGACATTTTTCAGGGCCCCTCGCGCCTGCCTGTACTGACCTCGCTGCAAGGTGGCGAGTCGCGCTGGATCGAGGTCTTCAACCGCAGTCAGGACCCCTTCGATTACACCGTGAAGACCTCCCAGCCGTGGGTAAAGGTAAGCGGCTCCAGCGGCAAGGTGTCGCTGACCGAGCGTTTGGAGGTGTCTGTCGACTGGACGCGCGTGCCGGTGGGTGATTCCGAGGCACAGATCGAGATCAGCGGCCCGCACGAGCGAACGGTCATGGTGACGCTGCCGCTGCGCAAATACGCGCCCGACCACTTCCGCGGCTTCTCCGGCTTTGTCGAAACCAACGGCTACGTCTCGATGCCCGCCTCTGGCTTCAGCCGCAATCTCCCGGCGGGCGATCTCGCCTGGCGCGTGCTGGAAGACTTCGGCAACGCGCACGACGGCGTCACGCCCTTCCCGGTGCTGGCGGAGCCGGTTGAGCCGATCGATGGCCAGTCGCCGCGCCTCGAATACGATTTCTACCTCGAAAGCATGGGCGAGGCGGAGTTGATCCTGTCGTTTTCGCCCACCTTCGACTTCCAGTCGGAGCCCGGCATACGCTTTGCGGTGTCGGTCGACGGGCAGGAGCCGCAGGTGCACGGCCTCGGACTGTCGCAGACCGACAAGCGCTGGGAGGAAGCCGTGGCGCACAACCTCTTGCAGATCCGCCTGCCCCTGAATTTCGACCGCACGGGCAAGCACACGCTCAAGGTCTGGATGATCGACCCTGGGCCCGTGTTGCAACACCTCCAGCTCGACCTCGGCGGCCTGCAACCCAGCTACCTCGGCGCACCAGCCAGCCCTCGCGTTCCTTAAAAATAACTGCCAACCTCTTTTGGCCGGTCCTGCTCTTGTAGTGGGGCCGGCCCTTTGCCTTTTCCACCTACCCATGAAACTCGGACTTGGACTTTACCGGCACATGCTCACGCCGGAGAATTTCCGCTTTGCCAAGCAGGCGGGCGCGACGCACATCGTCGCCCACCTCGTCGACTACTTCCGGGGCGGCGCAACCGCTCACGGCACGGACGACCAGCCGACCGGCACGGACCGGGGCTGGGGGCTGGCGGGCGATCCCGATCAGCTCTGGACGCTCGAAGAGCTCGTGGCGCTGCGCCGCTCGGTCGAAGAAGCCGGGCTGAAGCTGGAGGCAATCGAGAACTTCGACCCCGCCCACTGGCACGACGTGTTGCTCGACGGGCCGAAGCGCGACGCCCAGATGGAGGGCCTCAAGACGATCATTCGCCGCATGGGGCAGGTTGGTATTCCCGTGATGGGTTACAACTTCTCGATTGCAGGCGTGGCGGGCCGCACTGTCGGCACCTACGCGCGCGGCGAGGCCCCTTCCGTCGGCATGGAAGGCCCTTATGACCAGCCGATGACAAAAGGCATGGTCTGGAATATGGTCTACGACCCCAGCACCAAGGGCGACGAAATCGAACCTTCTATCACGCCCGAGCAGTTATGGGATCGCTACACCCGCTTCATCCGCGAGCTGGCACCCGTGGCCGAAGAGGCGGGCGTGACCCTCGCTGCGCACCCCGACGACCCACCCATGCCGACCGTCCGGGGCCAGCCGCGCCTTGTCTACCAGCCCCACCTTTACCAGAAGATGATCGACCTCGAGCCCAGTCGCGCCAACCAGCTGGAGTTTTGCATCGGCTCGCTCGCCGAAATGACGGAGGGCGACATCTACGAGGTGGTCGACCAATTCAGCCGCCTCAACCGTCTCGGCTACGTGCACTTCCGCAACGTGGTGGGCAAGGTGCCGACCTACAAGGAAAGCTTTGTCGACGACGGCGATGTCGATATGGTGCGCGTGATTCAGATCCTGCACGCCAACGGATTCCAAGGAGTGCTCATTCCCGATCATTGCCCCCAAATGGCCTGCGCCGCCCCCTGGCACGCCGGTATGGCCTACGCGCTCGGCTACATGAAGGGCGTGATGGGCACCCTGGGTATCAAGCAAGGCAAGTAAACACCCATGAAGACCTTTTCCGAAGCATTCTCGCTTGTCGGCCAACGCGCCGTCATCACCGGCGGTGGCACCGGCATCGGCCTCGCTATCGCGCAGGCCCTCCACGCGGCGGGCGCCCACGTCATCCTGCTGGGGCGCCGCGAGGCCGAGCTGCAAAACGCCGTTGCCACGATGGGCGAGCGTGCCGCCTACGCCTGCTACGACGTGACGGATTTTGACGCCGCCCCGGCTCTCGCCGAGCGCCTGGAAGCCGAATACGGGCCCGTCTCCTGCCTCGTCAACAACGCCGGCATTCATCTGAAAAAGCCCGCGATGGAGACGAGTGTGGCCGAGTTCCAGCGCGTGCTCGATACCCACCTGCTCGGCGCCCATGCCCTCACCTGCGCCTTCGCTCCCCGCATGGCCGCGCGAGGGGAGGGCTCCGTGCTCTTCACCGCCTCGATGGCCTCGCTCTTCGGCATCCCGAAGGTGATTGCCTACACCGCCGCCAAATCGGCCTACGTCGGTGTGGTCAAAGGCCTTGCGACCGAGCTTTCGCCCGACGGCGTGCGCGTCAACGCCATCGCCCCCGGCTGGATCGAGACCGAGATGTCCCGCAAAGCCCTCGATGGCGACCCCGCCCGCAAAGCCAAGATCCTGGGTCGTACCCCGATGAACAAGCTCGGCCAACCCGAAGACATCGGCTGGGCGGCCGTCTACCTCGCGTCCCCCGCCGCCGCCTTTGTCACCGGCGTCATCCTGCCCGTCGACGGCGGGGTGAGCGTCGGGTTTTAGGCTTTCGCCGTGGGCTGCCTGAGAGCCGCGTCCAGCCTCGCCTGGGCGCGCCGTGCAGCCCGTAGCAGGAGGAACCCGATCAAGAGCAGCACGCCGGCGCAAAAGAGGAAAGCCGCGCGGCCCGAGAGGGAATTCGGGATGGCGACCGCCAGCAGCAGCATGAAGCCGCCAAAGGCCGTCGCCATCCAGCCGATGATGCGATTCTGCGGAGCGTCCAACTCCGAAGTCATTTCATCGGCTTCCACCGGGCGGTGAAGATCGTCAAAGAAATCCTGCACCTCTCGTTCCCGGGTCGGCTTGAGGCCCCGGTAAAAGAGCTTGGTGAAGAAGAACCAGGCCACCGCCAGCCCCACATTCAGGAAGACGAGCATGGAGTAGAGGTAGTCCTGCTCCTCCCGCGGGCTCAAGTCCAGGCCCAGCAGCCCCTCGAACCACTGGGAATCGAGCCATGCGCCCGCCTGGCCGAGGTTCCCAAAGCCAATGCCCGTGATCAGATAGGCGTTGAGCAAGCCGATCAAGGCCGTGCTCCAGCCCGCCCAATCGGGCACGCGCCGGATGAACAGGCAGAGGATCGCCGGCACCGCCACCGGCACCGCCACCATGGCCCCAAAGTTGAGCATGATCTCGAAAAGGCCAAGCCCCTCGTTTTGCGCAGCCAGATACTCGATATACAAGGCCAGCCCAATCACCGCGCACCCCATGAAAATGGTCGTCAGGATACTCGCGTAAAACAGCTCCTTCTCCGACGCGGCCTTGCGCAAGACCGGCTTGTAGAAATTGAGCACGAAGAACCCGGCGTTTTTGTTCAACCCGCTGTCCATCGACGACATGGTGGCAGCAAACATGCCCACGATCAAAAGACCGAGCATGCCCGACGGCAGTAATTGCTGCGCCGCCACCACATAGGCCAGCTCACTGGGTACGGCGATCTCGGCCGACACATACGCACTCAAATCGGGATACAGGACCGATGCCGCCAATGGTGGGATAAACCAGATTACCGAGCCGCCCAGGAACAAGATGCAGGCCAGCAGGGCCGCCCCTCGCGCATGGCCGGAGTCGCGCGCATTGAGGTAACGATTCGCGTTGGTGATGGAGTTGGTCGAGACGATCTGCTTGACCAGCACCATCATCATCCAGAACACGACCAGAGGCTCAAAGGTGACACCAGTGCCCAGCATCGACTCCTGGGGCAGGCTCTGGAAAAGCGTTACCGGCCCCCCGACCGCTGACAGCGCAAAGGCGGACATCACCACCGTGATCAGCATGAGGAGGGTCAGTTGGATAAAGTCCGTCGCCGAGACCGCCCAAGCCCCGCCCACGACCGAGATGACCATCACCACCACCCCCACACCGACGATGGTCGATGTCAGCTCGAAGCCCGGGAACGCCTGGGCGAAAAATTTCGAAACGGCGTTGAGCCAGATCGCAGCGTAGATCAGCCCGACCGGGATTTGAGACCAAGTGTAAAACTGCTCGTTGCCCGGCCCCAGCCTCCGCCGAATGGCCTGGATGGCCGTAATCACCCGCGCCTGTCGCAGCATCGGGGCAATCAGCAGGTAGTTGAGGAAAAACCCCACCGCATTGGCGATAAAGACAGTGAGGATGATCAGCCCGTCGGTATAAGCCTTGCCAGCCGCCCCGATAAACGTCCACGCGCTGAATTGCGTCATGAAGGCCGAGCTGCCCGCCATCCACCAGAACATCTTCCCCCCTCCGCGGAAGTAGTCGCTCGTGTTGGTCAGGAATTTACGGAAGATGACGCCCGCACTCACGATGAACAGGAGGTACAGGGCGATAACGGCGTAATCAGCAACGGAAATCATGGGGTAGGGGAGAAGGGGTGAACAAATAAACCTGTGGGGAATGTCTGATAATTATTAGTCAACGAAGCGTGGTCAACCTTTTCCGGCAGGGCGATCTGGATCGATCCGGGCTGCTCTTGCCAAAACGGCAGCCCAACACACACATACCTTAACAGCAGGAGAAAGCTTTGCACGCCGGACTAAGACAGCCGATCAACGCCCCGCATCCGCTCGGCTCTTCCCCATACATCTGTGAGCGATTCGGGCAATTTCAAGCGCAGTTCCAGCGTTTCATAGCTGATCCTAGTCAGCGGGCGTCGACCTGATCGTAGAAGCTGTAACCGCAAGAAGAAGAGAGCCTTTGTTCAAGTCACTCTGCTCAGCTTGAGACACCTCTGGCGCGCATTGACGCCGCCTCACCTGTAGACGCCATCTTCTTCGCTCATCCCTAAAAAGGCGACCTATAGAGACTGAAAAACCCGCAAGTTTTTGCGGGTTAATTC
This sequence comes from Verrucomicrobiota bacterium JB022, assembly GCA_030673845.1. Taxonomy (NCBI): domain Bacteria; kingdom Pseudomonadati; phylum Verrucomicrobiota; species Verrucomicrobiota bacterium JB022. Next base: position 7,445 of record JAUTCQ010000011.1, on the reverse strand, counting down.
TTTCGAAAATGGCGGAGAGAGAGGGATTCGAACCCTCGGTGCCATCTCTGGCACACACGATTTCCAATCGTGCACATTCGGCCACTCTGTCACCTCTCCAGTAGAAAGGGGTGAGCAGAAGCGTTTTTCGTGGGCTCGTCAACTCTTATTGGTGGAGAAAGTTGCGGACCCGCTATTGGTGCGGGCTGGGGGGCGGGGCTCGTTTCCTCTTACAAACAGCTTGCCTGTCTTTTGATCGCCGCCATTAGTTAGGTACTTGCAATCGGGGCGAGCCACCTACAGGCTGGGTTTTGCTTCGATTATCTTGGACTTTTTTGACTGATGGTTACTGCCAAAGATTACACCTACGATAGCCGGATTGAGGGCGATGTGGTGGTCACGCAGCTGGATGCGGCCATCAACTGGATCCGCAGCCACTCCGTGTGGCCGATGCCGATGGGCCTGGCCTGCTGCGCAATCGAGCTGATGGGCGTGGGTGCCTCCCGTTTCGACATCTCCCGCTTCGGCATGGAGGTCATGCGCTTCAGCCCCCGCCAGTGCGATTGCATGATCGTGGCGGGCACCGTCACCTACAAGATGGCAGAAGCCGTGCGCCGGATTTACGACCAGATGGCCGAGCCCAAATGGGTAGTGGCGATGGGCGCTTGCGCCTCGTCCGGCGGCATGTATCGCAGCTATGCGGTGTTGCAAGGGGTCGACCGGATCGTCCCTGTCGACGTCTACGTCTCCGGTTGCCCGCCGCGGCCCGAGGCTTTGCTGGACGCGATGATCAAGCTGCAGAGCAAGATCCAGCGTGAACACTCCAGCCAGACGCTGCTGAAGAACCGCGAGACCCGCGAGCTCGCCTATAAATCTTGAACCAACCGGGCCGGGTCTATCATCCTCCCGCCTTTTGACGAAGTTGCATCGCTATGTCTGAATTGACTGACGACCTGCTCCAGGCTTTCCCTTATCTGACCACGCGGCCCAGTCGCGACTGGCCGGCCTTCGACTGCCCGCCGGAGCACCTGCTTGCATTCCTCCAGGCTCTCCGTGAGGAATATGGCTACGATTTCCTCAGCGACGTGACGGCGATCGACTGGTATGAGGAGTCCCCGCGCTTCGTGGTGGTCTACCACCTCTACTCGATCCAGCAGTCGCGCTACATCCGCGTCGCGACGCCTTGTGTGGACGACAATGAGCCGAGCGTACCCAGCGTGGCCGGCCTCTGGCCCACGGCCGACTGGCATGAGCGCGAGACCTACGACATGTTTGGCATCAAGTTCGTCGGCCACCCCGACCTGCGCCGCATCCTGATGTGGGAGAGCTACCCGTATTTCCCCCTGCGCAAGGAATTCCCGCTGGCGGGCCACGAAGTGGAGCTGCCCAACGAGGAGATCGCTGAGCGCACCGGCGTGAAGGTGAAGCCGGCCCCGATGATGGGCGGGCCCTTCCACTCTGGCCAGACCGGCCCGATGTCGCGCCGCGAGCCCCGTGCCGACGACGAGTCCTGGAACGAGACCAAGCCCCGCCCGGACGAGCTCGAAAGCTTCGAAAAGCCGCGCGAGTTCCGCGAATCCGCCCGCAAGGAGCAATAACCGACCCCCTTTTATTTTCCATGGCCATCAAAGAAGTCAGTATCGGCGACATCAGCGCCCGCAGCGCCGCCGCCGAGGGCGAATTCAAGGGCGACCACCTCGTGGTCAACATGGGCCCCTCCCACCCGGCGACCCACGGCGTGCTGCGCCTGAAGCTGGAGCTGGACGGCGAGACCATCACCAAGTGCGAGCCTGTGCTGGGCTACCTGCACCGTGGTGACGAAAAGATCGCCGAAAACATGACCTACAACCAGTTCGTGCCCTATACGGACCGGTTGGACTACATCGGGCCGATCCACAACAACGTTACCTTTGCCCTTGCGGTCGAAAAGCTGGCAGGCATCAAGGTCCCGCCGCGTTGTGAAGCCATCCGCCTGCTCTGCTGCGAGCTGGCCCGCCTGCAGAGCCACTTGCTCGGTGTCGGCGTGTATGCGATGGACTGCGGCTCCATCACCGCGTTCATGTATACCTTTACCGAGCGCGAAAAGCTTTACAGCTTGATGGAGCAGCTCTGCGGCGCCCGCTTCACCACCAGCTACACCCGTATTGGCGGTCTGATGCGCGACATCCCCGACGGCTGGCTGGGCAATGTGCGCAAGGTAGTGGATGAGATGGAGCCGGTGATCGACGAACTCGACGCCCTCATCACCCGCAACCGCATTTTCTACGACCGCGCCTACGGTCTGGGCGTGATCACGAAGGAAGACGCCATCGCCTACGGCCTGACCGGCCCGAACCTGCGCGCCAGTGGCGTGGCGCTCGACCTGCGCAAGGACGACCCTTACCTCGGCTATGAGAACTACGAGTTCGACGTGCCGATTGGCTCGACTGGCGACTGCTACGACCGCTGGCTTGTCCGCATGGTCGAGTTGCGCGAGTCGATTAAAATCGTCAAGCAAGCGATCGACAACATGCCCGACGGCCCCTGGTATGCCGAAGAGGCCAAGAAGATCTTCGCCCCGCGCAAAGACAAGGTCATGACGAGCATGGAAGAGCTGATCCAGAACTTCATGATCGTGACCGAAGGCCCCCAGATCCCGGCGGGCGAAGTCTACTTCGAGGCCGAAAACCCGAAGGGCCTGCTCGGCTTCTACATCGTCTCCAAGGGCGGTGGCGTGCCTTACCGCATGAAGATCCGCTCCCCCTCGTTCTGCAACCTTTCCATTCTGCCCAAGATCGTGCCCGGGCACATGGTCGCCGACGTCCCTGTCATCCTCGGCTCGCTCGACTTCGTGATGGGCGAATGCGACCGCTAAGCGCTGAATCCTGCACCGATTTCCCATGGCTTTCGAACCGTCCCAGCCACTCCGCGAATACACCGAGAAGCTCATCCCGCGCTACCCGCAAAAGCGGAGCGCGATCATGATGATCCTCCACTTTATCCAGCGCGAGCAGGGCTTTATCTCCCTCGAAGCGCAGGAGTGGGTGGCCGCGCAGCTCGACCTGCAGCCCATCCAGGTGCGCGAAGTCGTCACCTTCTACCCGTTCTACCGCGAGCACCCCGTCGGCAAGAAGTTCATTCGCGTCTGCCGAACGCTCTCCTGCGCGCTCAACGGCGGTTACAAGGTGTGCGACAAGTTCCTGGCCGAGTTTGACGCCAAGCTGGGCCACACCTCGCCCGACGGACGCGTCACGGTCGAGTTTGCCGAGTGCCTGGCTTCCTGCGGCACCGCGCCCGTCGCCATGATCGACGACGACCTCTACGAAAACCTGACCGAAGACAAGGTCAAGGAACTGTGCGACCGCATCAAGGCGGAAGTCCCCGCCGAAACCCCGGCCCCCGCCGCCGACACGCACCACCACTAAGCCTTTGCCGTCATGATTGTCGCCCCCAAGCGCACGGAGATCCACCCGAAGGAACGCCGCATGATCCTCAAGCATGCGGACGATCCCAATTACGATACTTCCATCGACTGCTACATGCGCCATGGTGGCTACGAGGTGCTGAAAAAGGCCCTCGCGATGAAGCCCGAAGAGGTGCAGGACCACGTCATGAAGGCCGGCATCCGCGGCCGGGGTGGGGCAGGGTTCCCTGCCGGCATGAAGTGGAAGTTCCTCGACCGCAAGAGCGGGAAGCCGATCTACCTCATCTGCAATGCAGACGAATCGGAGCCCGGCACCTTCAAGGACCGCCAGATCATGCACAAAGACCCGCACCAGTTGGTCGAAGGCATGATGATCGCCGCCTGGGCCACCAACACGGCCAAAGCCTTTATCTACATCCGCGAAGAGATGCCGCACGGCGCTCTGATCCTGGAGCAGGCGATCGAAGAAGCCCGCGCCAAGGGCTTCGTGGGCGATAACATCGGCGGCAGCGGCTACTCGTGCGACTTGATCGTCCACCGCGGGGCCGCCGCTTACATTTGTGGCGAGGAAACCGGCCTCATCGAGTCCCTCGAAGGCAAGCGCGCTTATCCGCGGATCAAGCCCCCATATTTCCCGGCCGCCCTCGGCCTCTACATGTGCCCCACCATCGTGAACAACGTGGAGACCCTCTGCCACGTGAAGCACGCGGTGGACATGGGCGGCGACGAATACGCCAAGCTCGGCACGCCCAACAACTCCGGCACCCGCATCTGGAGCCTCTCCGGCCACGTGCAGCGCCCCGGCTATTACGAGCTGGAAAACGGCAAGCACACCTACGGCGAGCTGATCTACGACATCGGTGGCGGCCTCAAGCCCGGCCGCAGCCTGCTCGCCGTCATCCCCGGCGGGTCCAGCTCCAAGGTCTGGCGCGCGGGCGACCGCTTCAAAGGCAAGAACCGCGACGGCAGCGAGTATGATTGGGGTATCGAAGACGTGCCGCTCAATTTCGACGGCCCCGCCGCAGCCGGCTCCATGAGCGGCTCCGGTGCCGTGATCGTGGTCGACGACTCGGTCGACATCGTCGACGTGCTCGCCAACATCAACGCTTTTTACGCCCACGAAAGCTGCGGCCAGTGCACGCCCTGCCGCGAAGGCAGCCTGTGGATGAAGAAGATCACCTCCCGCATGGCCGCCGGCCAAGCCCGGGTGGAAGACGTCGACCTGCTCGCGAGCATCGGCGACCAGATTGCTGGCCGCACCATCTGCGCCCACGGCGAAGCCTGCGCCTGGCCCACCCAAAGCTTCGTCGCCAAATTCCGCGACAAGTTCATCGAGCGCGCCCAACGCCAGGCAGCCTCCGGCACCGGGGAGACCCGCCTCATCTAGCCTTAACGGGCGCCCGCGCCCCTCACGCACACCACTTTCCTCGCAATGAGCGAACAACCCAGCAACCTCATCACCATCAACCTGAACGGCAAGGACGTGCAGGTGGAGCCGGGCCTGAACATCATCGAGGCGACGAATCGCTTCGGGGTCGAGGTGCCTCACTACTGCTACCACCCGCACCTCAGCGTGCCCGGCAACTGCCGCATGTGCTTGGTGGAGATGGGCATGCCCGGCAAAGACCGCGCCACCGGCGAGCCCATGCTCAACCCCGACGGCACGCCCCAGATCATGTGGGTGCCCAAGCCCGTGATCGGCTGCGCGACCAAGATCGCGCCCGGGATGCACATCAAGACCGAGTCCGACTCTGTCAAGGAGTGCCGCGAAGGCGTGATGGAGTTCCTCCTCATCAATCACCCCCTCGATTGCCCGATTTGCGACCAGGCCGGTGAGTGCCGCCTGCAGGAGTTTGCTACCGATTATGGCCGCGGTTACAGCCGCTTCGTCGAGCGCAAGAACGTCAAGCCCAAGCGCACCCGCATCGGGCCGCGTGTCATGCTCGACGACGAACGCTGCATCCTCTGCAGCCGCTGCGTGCGCTTCTGCAACGAAGTCATCGGCAAGCCCATCCTCGGCTTCACCGAGCGCGGCAGCTACAGCACCTTGACAACTTTCCCTGGCAAGGAGCTGGACGACAATTACTCGCTCAACACCGTCGACATCTGCCCCGTCGGCGCGCTCACCAGCACCGATTTCCGCTTCAAGATGCGCGTCTGGTTCCTCAAGGAAACCGACAGCATCGACACCGAGTCCAGCGTCGGCTGCAACACCGTGGTCGGCAGCCGCGAAGGCAAGATCCACCGGATCACCCCGCGCCGCAACGACCAGGTCAACGACACCTGGATGCCCGACACCGGCCGCATGCTCTACAAGCAAGTCGAGGCCGAAGACCGCCTGACCACCTACAGCATCGCAGGCAAACCCTGCACCGGCGAAGAAGCCGTCAAGGCCGCCGCCGAGCTGCTGCTGCAAGGGCAGGGCAAGGTGGCCATCGTCGGCAGCGGACGCCTGAGCCTCGAAGAGCAGTTCCTGCTCAAGAAGATCGCCAGCGTCCTCAACGACGCCCCGACATACCTTGTGGCCCGCTATGGCGAGCCCGACGGCAAGCTGATTTCGGCCGACCGTAACCCCAATGTCCGCGGTGCCCTCTTGACCGGCCTCATTTCCGAGCTGCCCGAAGAGCAACTGGCGACCCTGCGCGGCAAGCTCGAAAACGGCGAAGTCACCCACCTCCTCGTGGTGGGCGAAGACCTCACCGCCGCTGGCATCCCGGCCGAGCTGGTCAAGCAGGCTCAAGTCGCCTACATCGGCACGCAACACTGCGACACCTGCCAACATTCGAAGATCGAGCTGCCCTTGCTCACCGCCTTCGAAAAGTCCGGCACCTTTGTGAACCAGCAGTTCCGCGTGCAGAAGTTCCACCAGGCCGTCGCGGGCCCCGTCGGCACGCTCTTTGGCCTCAGCACCTTTACCAAGCTGTATGCCGCGCTCACCGGCGAGTCGCCCTACGCGCCCAGCCCGGCCGCGATCTGGAGCCACCTCGCCGCCGAAGTGCCCGAGCTGGCCGGCCTGCGCTACCAGGACATCCCCGGCACCGGCAAGGTGCTCGACGCCAGCCGCTTCGCCCAAGTTCCTTTCCGCGAGGGCAAATCCCTCCACTACACCCCGGCGGCGGAGGCCGCCAACGCCTAAGCGCTTGCCGCCATGGACTTCCTCCTCGAAAACCCTCTGCTTCTCGCGCTGGTCAAGTCGCTGATCATGGTCGGCGTCGTGATGGGCATGGCCGCTTACGCCGTTTTGGCGGAGCGCAAGGTCTGCGCCTGGATCCAGGGGCGCCCCGGCCCGAACCGCACCAAGCTGCCGATCCTGGGCGATCTCCCCATCATCGGGCCCTTCCTCACCCGGCTGGGCATCTGGCAACCGATGGCCGACGGCCTCAAGTTCCTCGTCAAGGAGGAGCCCACCCCCGGCCACGTCAAGCGCTTCTATTATATCCTCGCGCCCATCGTCTCGTTCATCCCTGCGATGACCACGATGACGGTGCTGCCCGTCGGCATCTGGAAGACCGATGAAGGCACGCTGCCCCTCGTCCTGGCCAACCTCGACATCGGCATCCTCTTCATCCTGGCGATCAGCTCGCTGGGGGTGTACGGGATCGTGCTCGGTGCCTGGGCCGGTAACAACAAGTACTCCTTCTTCGGCGGCGTGCGCTCCTCGGCGCAGATGATCTCCTACGAGCTCGCGCTGGGCATGAGCATCCTGCCGGTGTTCATGTGGGCCAACGGCCCGACCGGCGGTCTCGGCGACCTCACGCTGTTCAACGTCGTGACCTCGCAGACGGCCCTGTGGAACGTCATCTGGATGCCCATCCCGGCCTTCGTGTACCTGACCGCGCTTTTTGCCGAGACGAACCGTCTGCCTTTCGACATGCCCGAAACCGAGACCGAGCTGGTCGGCGGTTTCCACACCGAGTACGGCGGCTTCAAGTTCGGCCTGTACTTCACCGGTGAATACGCGCACATGGTCATCGGCTCGGCTATCTTCACTCTGCTGCTCTTCGGCGGGTGGCAGTTCCTGCCGACCTTTGGGGTCCTGCCGGACTGGGTCGCCAACCCGTGG
>JAUTCQ010000010.1 GCA_030673845.1 Verrucomicrobiota bacterium JB022 | reverse complement strand
ACCCGCCTACAACCTCACCAGACTCGCCAACATCATCGCGTAAAGGGCGAAGCCTGCCCACTTGAAGAACCTCGAGCCAAACCAGATCGCCAGTATCGTCTCAAAAAACATCCCAATCGGAAGATCCCCTTTTGCAGAGATCTCTGAAGGGGTGCCACTGGCTAGGTAGCAAACGCTCATAAAAACTGAAAGAACTTCGTCTTTTGTCGCTCAATGAGGCACTAACGACACCCGTTCCGGGAAATTCAGCCGGTCGAGGAAGGCGTAGGCCAAATCCTGCGCCTCGGGGTGGGTGGCACTCAGGTTGTGGCCGCCGCCGGGCAACTCGTGATATTCCACGCGAGCCCCGGCGTCTTTCAAGGCTTGCACAAAGTCGCGGCTCCAGGTGACGGGGACCGTGCGGTCGGCATCACCATGGGCGACAAAGAACGGCGGGTCTTCCGCGTCCACGTGCGTAATCGGCATCGCTTCGCGGGACTTCTCGGGGATGGATTGGGAGCGTGCGCCGAGAAACTTGCTCAGGCTGCCCGACTGATTCGCCATGGCGCCGAGGAAGTTGCTGTTGGGGCCGCAGAAGTCGACCACCGCAAACACGTTCACGTCCTCCCCTTCCCAGAGGCCGTGAGTCGCGTAGTTCACGTCGGGGTTGTTAGCCGTCACCCCGGCGAGTGATGCGAGGTGCCCGCCCGCCGAGGAGCCCCAGAGGTTGATCCGCGACGGGTCGACATGGTATTGCGCCGCATGGGCCTTGAGGAAGCGGATCGCCGCCAGCACGTCTTCCATTTGTGCCGGGTAGCTGTGCTTGGGCGCAAAGCGGTAGCTGATCGCCACGCCCACGTAGCCACGCCGTGCCATCCCCGCCAGTCGCTTACCGTGCGCGTCCTTACTCCCGTGGTTCCAGCCGCCGCCGTGGATGTAGACGATCACCGGCAGGGGCTCTGGCGGCTTGTCCTCCGGTGCCACCAGCTCCAGCCGCAGCACGACATCCCCGACCTTGCCGATCTCGACATCGTGGTGGTAGCGCCAGCCGGCCGGCACCTCTGGCGGCGTAAATTCGGCCCGCACGGGAACGACCAAGGCAAGAGGCAAGACCAGCCGCAGCCAGCGGCGCAAGATAGGGGTAAGGAGCATAGACGATGGTAATAATTATAAGATGACTTGCGCGCAACACCTTTGTAGGGCTCAAAATCGGCACCTATGACGTCAATTTCGCGATACAATCAGCGGTCTAAGGTTTGACCTTGCGTCCAAATCGACTTCGCTATGCAAAGGTGGTGCGCCAAAGCGTTCTCACTCTCCGGTCATGTCCAATAGTTTCGACGATTTTCTCACCCAAGGTTTTGAACAGATCGACACGCTCTACGTAGAGCTGTGCGAGGCGCTAGCCGAGGTTTTGCGCCGTATCGGCGAGCCCGAGCTGGCCCGCCTGGTGCGCAACCCGGCGGCACTCGAAGATGCCGACAGCCTGCCCGGCGGTGCCGCGCAGACGATCTCACTCGTTTTCCAGTTGCTCAACCTGGTGGAAGAGCACACGGCCCATCAAGTCGCCCGCCGCCGCGAATCCCAGGAAGGAATCGAGGCCGAGCCGGGGCGCTGGGGCTACTGGCTGAAGAAGCTGCACGATCAAGGCGTGCAGCCGATCGACATCATCCACCGCTGCCGTGCCGCCGTCGTTGAGCCCGTGTTGACCGGCCACCCGACCGAGGCCAAGCGCTGGACCGTGCTCGACCAGCACCGCGAGCTTTTTCAGCTTCTGCACGACCGCGCCAACAGCCGCCTGACCGACTTTGAAAAGCGCAAGTGGCGTCGCGACCTCTGCGCCACCCTCGAATGTCTCTGGCGCACGGGCGAAATCTTTTACCAGAAGCCCAACGTCGATTCCGAACGCGCGCACATGCTGTTCTTCCTCAAGGAAGTCTTCCCTCCCGTGCTCAAGGAACTCGACTCCCGCTTCGACTACGCTTGGGAGGAGGCCGGCTACGACCCGACGGTGCTGCGCGAGCCCAACACGCACCCGCTCTTGCGCTTCGGCAGCTGGGTGGGCGGCGACCGCGACGGCCACCCGGGCGTGACCCCCAAGGTCTCTAGCCAGACGCTGAAGGAGCTGCGTGCGGGCGCGCTGGATGTGCTCGACAACATGCTAGCCGAGCTGCACCAGGCCCTCGGCCTCTCCTGGCGCCTGCAATCGACCACGCAGGAGCTGGAAGACCGCACGGTGGAGATTTCGAAGCTGCTGGGCGAGTTGCCCGAGCCGCGCCCGGAAGAAGCCGCCGAACCGTGGAAGCGTTACGTGCGCCTGTTACGCGGTCGCCTGGCCGCCACCAAGCTCGACGACCACGAAAAGGGCTATCGCTTCCCGCTGGAGCTGCGGGCGGACTTGATGATCCTGCGCGAAAGCCTCTTGCACGTCGGCGCTCATGCGCTGGTGCAGGAATACGTGCGCCCGGTGCAGCGTGCGATTGAGACCTTCGGCTTCCACCTCGCCTGCCTAGACATCCGCCAAAACAGTGCTTTCCACGACCGTGCGGTCAGCCAGCTGATGGCCGCCGCCGGCATCGAAGGGGCCGAAGAATTCCCGGAATGGCCCGAAGCCAAGCGCCGCGAATTCCTGGAGGCCGAGCTGCAGTCGCCTCGCCCCTTCTCCAACCGACCCGCCTCGGCCGGGGAGGAAGCCGCCGCCTCCGTCGGTGCGCTGCAAGTGGCCGCCAAGCACATTCGCAAATACGGGCGCGGCGGCCTCGGGGCGGTCATCGTCAGCATGACGCGTAACGTCTCCGACCTGCTGGTCGTCTACCTGCTCGCCCGCGAAGCCGGCCTGACGCGCCCGGTAGAGGGTGGCCTCGCCTGTCTCCTGCCCGTAGTGCCCCTCTTTGAAACGCTGGACGACCTCGAGCGTTCGCCTGGCATTGTGGCGAGCTACCTCGCCCACCCCATCACCCAGCGCTCGCTCTCGATCCAGCACCGCATTTACGACGAACAGTTGTCGCGCGAAGACTGGGACCGCGAAGACGCGCCGGAAGCCCCGACCGGCCCGCGCCAGATGATCATGCTCGGCTATAGCGACAGCAACAAGGACGCCGGCATCATCGCCAGCGCCTGGGCGCTGCGGCAGGCACAAGAGCGCATCCTTGCCGTCGGTCAGGAAGCCTCCGTCGATATTCAGTTCTTCCATGGTCGCGGCGGCACGATCAGTCGCGGCGCCGGCCCGACCCACCGCTTTATGGAAGCGCTGGCCCTCGGCAGCCTCAACGCTGGCATCCGCGTGACCGAGCAGGGCGAAGTGATCGGCCAGAAGTACAACAACCATCGCTCGGCCGCTTATCACCTCGAATTGCTCATGGCCGGCGCGGTCGGCACGGGCATGGATCAGCAGAAGTACGACCTCTCCGCCCCGCTGGTGGAAGCGCTCGACCAACTGGCCGCCGCCTCGCGCAAACGCTACCGTCAGCTGCTCGAAGACAAGGACTTCATGACGTTTTACCGTCAGGCGACGCCGATCGACGTGCTGGAGCACAGCCGCATCGGCTCACGCCCGACGCGCCGCCGAGGCCAGCAGACGCTCGACGACCTCCGTGCCATCCCGTGGGTCTTCAGCTGGAACCAGGCCCGCTTTTACCTGCCCGGCTGGTTCGGCGTCGGCACTGCGCTTACCCATCTGCAGCAAAACCACCGCTCGTGCTACCTGCGCCTGCGGGACGAGATGCAAACGACGCCGCTGCTGCGCTACCTCTTCTACAACCTGGAATCGAGCGCCACCAGCGCCGACTCCGAGCAGATGAAGGCCTACGCCAGCCTCGTGGAGGAAGTGGATGTGCGCGAGCGCCTGCTGGGCGTGATCCATCAGGAGTATCAGCTCACGCGCCAGGCGCTGGCTGCCCTGTTCGGCCGCCCGCTGCCGGAGCGTCGCCCCCGCTTTTACAAGACGTTGCAATACCGCGAGGTGCCGCTCAAGCGCCTGCACCGCGAGCAGATCCGCCTCCTGCGCAAGTGGCGCAACATGGACGACAACGATCCCGACCGCGACAACTGCCTCGAAGACATGCTCATCTGCGTCAACGCCATCGCCTCCGGCCTGCGCACGACGGGTTGAGCCGCAGCCACAACCGTATTTATCAAACGCTCTCCAGACGGGGAGCGTTTTTTTGTTGTCCGCTCTGGGAGTGCGGCGCTTCGCGCCGATCTGGATTAGCGCAGAATCGTCTCGTCAGTCTATTGCTCACCTTCCGGAGTCGTACCCGGCCAGAGAATCAGATCGGCGCAGAGCGCCGCACTCCCAAATCGCGTTAGCTGATTCGGACGCCGAGATAGATACCAATTTAGCCTGCTCGGCCTTACGGTGCCGTCTTGTCGGGCGCGACGATGAGGCCGACGCCGGATTCGGCCGCGAAGATCCTGGCGGCGTGGGCGTGGAGTTGCTCCAGCGTCAGCGCGTCGAGCTTGGCGTCGTGGTCGAGCCAGTCGTTGATCGGGCGACCATAGAGGGCGTTGAGGCCTGCTTGACCGGCACGGGCACCGATGCGCTGCAGCCCGGAGCGGCGGCGCACCTTCAGGCGGCGGCGGGCGCGCTGGAACTCGTCGTCCGTCAGGCCGCCATCGCGCAGGCGTTGGGCCTCGTAATCCAACTCGTGCTGCACCTTGGCCGCCGTGTCGGGATGGGTGCCGGCGTAGAAGTAAAACATGCCTTGGCGCAGGCCCATGATACGGGTGGCCGAGACGAAATAGGCGAGGCTTTGCTCTTCACGCACGCGCAGGAAGAGCTGGCTCGACATGTCGCTGCAAATTTCTTCGAGGATGTCGCTGAGCAGCATGTCTTCGTTTTGCAGGCCCACATCGGCAAAGGCGCGGAAGACGACCGCTTGCTCGCGTTGCTTGGCCTCAAACTCCCACTGGCCTTGCTGGCGGCCCAGCTCGAGCGGAGCGCGCGGGGGCACTTTGCCTGTCGGCAGTTGACCGAGGATGTGATCGAGGCGGGTCAGCAGCTCTTCTTCGTAGAAGTCGCCACAGACGCTCACGACCGTGTTTTCTCCGACCACCAGGGTACGGTAAAGCTCCTTGACCTGGTCGACCATGAGCTGCTGGAGGTGCTCGACCTCCCCCATCGGATCGGTCCGGAAGGGGTGATTACCGAAGAAGTGGCGGCGCAGCAGGCGGCGACCGTAATCGACCACCTCGTCGTTCTCCTCCTGGATCTCCGCGATCTGGGCGTCGCGCTCGAGGCCGAAAGTGTGCGCGGTAAAGGCCGGGCGCAGCAGCGCATCTTCGAGCAGCGAGAGGGCCAGCTCTTCATCTTCGGGCATCACCTCAAGACCGAAGCCAAAGGTGTTATTGCCGGAGAAGGGCGCGAACTGACCGCCGACCTGCTCGATGGAGCGCGCGACCTGGGCCGCCGTGCGGTGGGCCGTGTCCTTCGTCATCAGGTTGGCCAACAGGGCCGTCAAACCTCGCTGATCGGCGGGCTCGAAGTGCGGGCCCCCGTGGGCGCTGTAGCGGATGTGGACCTTCGGCAGCTTGCGGTCGATCTGGTAGAGGATGCGGGCGCCGTTGGAGAGGCGCTTTTCCTTGAATTCCGGCGCGGCAAAGGGCGTCTCGTCCTTCTTGGCGCGCTCGGCGTGGCGCTGGGGAACCATCGAGGCGCTGCTGCGGGCCTGCTCCTGCAGGTAACGCTCGGCCACGCGCTGGAGGTCTTCCGGCTGCACGCGGTCAAGGCGGGCAAAATAGGTCTTGGGGTAGTCGAGGTCGCCCACCACCACTTCGGCGGCACCGAGGCGGCCAGCCTGGCCGGTCATGGTCTTGCGCACGTTGATCTCGTGCACGAGGGCGTTGCGGCGGGCCATGGCCACGTCATCGACCGTAAAGGGCTCATAGGCGATGTGGCCAAGCACGGCGACGATGGCGTCTTGCACCTCGTGGTGGCGGCTGGGCTCGCAGACGTAGGAGATCCAGAAGAGGCCGTCTTCGCCGGGGTTCCAGGTCGAGGCGTCGATGTGGTGGACGAGTTTCTGCTCGTCGCGGAGGCTGCGCCAGAGGCGGGAGCTGTGCCCCTGCCCCAGCAGCGAGGCGAGCACGTCGAGCGCGGGGGCGTCTTCGTGGCGCATCGAGGGGATGCGGAAGGCGATGTTGCCGCGGCAGATGTTCACATCGCCCTGCAGCTCTTCCTGACGGGCGGCAAGCTGGATCGGCTCGGCGGGGATCTGGATGGGCGGCAGCTTCGCGCGCGGCTCCTTGCCCCAGGTCTTGTCCAGCTCGGCGCGCAGTTGTTCTTCGCTCACCGCACCCGTCACAATCAGCGTCACGTTGTTGGGCACGTAACGCTCCTTGTAATACTTCCAGAGGTCTTCGCGCTGCACCTGCTCGAATACCTCACGATAGCCGATGACGGGGTGACGATACGGGTGGTGGCGGAAGGCGGTGCGGAAGAGTGCGCGCGCCACCTGGCGGTCGGGATCGTCGAGGCCCATGTCGATCTCGCGGAGGATCACGCCGCGCTCCTTCACCACTTCCTCGGTGGGCAGCGTGCTGTGAAGCACCTGGTCGTGCAGCAGGTCGATGCCGAGGGCGAAGGCTTCGCTGGGCAGCTCGACGTGGTAGACGGTGCGGTCAAAAGTCGTGTAGGCGTTGATGTCGCCGCCAGCCGCCTGGATTTCGCGGGCGATGGAGTGGCAGTCGCGCTTTTCCGTGCCCTTGAAGAGCATGTGCTCCAGGAAGTGGGACAGGCCCGCGCCCATCCACTCGCCTTCGTGGATACTGCCGGTGTGGACCCACGCCTGCACCGCCACGAGGTCGGCCGAGCGATCCTCCAGGTGCAGGACAGTGAGGCCGTTGGGCAGCACCCAGCGCCGCACCGGCCAAGCCAGCAACTCGCGGAGGACCTGCGTCCGACCGCTTTCCCGCGTCGATTTGGTATCAGGCATTATGCGCGCGGAGTCTGCGACGAAGAGCTGAGTGAATTCAAGCGCGTTTCTCCCGGCCGGTAATAAAAGCGCGGGGCGTGCTCGGGGCGAAAGGGGCGGCCAAACGCATCCTCAAACTCATACACGTCGCGGAAGTCTTCGATCCGGTCCTGCTCGGTCTTCCCGAACACCTTGTAGTCCACAAGGTTGAAGACCATTTCGCCGAAGTCTTCGGTCTTTTCGAGGCCCCACTCGCGCAGGAGGGTGAGGGCCATCGGGCCATATTGCTCCAGCGCGTATTCGCGGATGCCTTCCGCCAGTTCCTGCCCGGAGATGTGGCGGGTATTGCTGGCCCCTTCCTTCTCCCGGACCTTGTTGAGGGTGAAGTCCAAAGCCTGCCGCAGGAAATGGTAGGCACCGGGATCGTAACGCCGGTCTTCCTTCACGATCAGGTGGACGACTTCGTTGAAATCCTTGTTATTCATGTGCGTCTTTCAACCTGCGCTCCTGCCGGAAGCTGTAACGCAGGTGGGGCGAAATCCCCTCCTTCATAATCGTCAGATTTGGCGTTTGCGCAAGGGCAATTCGGGAATCGTGGATCGACTGGTCGGTCCGGCGAGCCAGGTGAAAAGGCAAAAAGGCCCGACCGACCTAGGAAATGGCGTAGCCCGGGTTGACATTCTGCCACGCTCGCCTACCCGTAAGGGCCTTTCGCTGTAACACATCATGGAAAACACGACCAACCTGCTGAAAACCTTGCCCGAAGAGGCGAAGGACTTGCGCCTGAACCTGAAAAACCTGCTGGAGGAAGAAAGCCTGACGCCCGCCCAACGCTGGGGCGTCGCCCTCGCCAGCGCCTACTTTGTCGGCAACGGCCCCCTGATCGACGCCCTCTCCGCCGACTTCCCGGAGAGCCAGGAAGTGCACAGCGATGCCAAGGCCGCCGCCTCCATCATGGGCATGAACACGGTCTACTACCGCTTCCGCCACCTGATGAACAGCGAGGCCTACAACCAGCGCCCGGCCCGCCTCCGCATGCAGCGCATGAGCAAGGTGGCGACCAACAAGGCCGACTTTGAGCTGATGTCGCTCGCTTGCGCCGCTCTCGCGGGTTGCGAAATGTGCCTCAAGGCCCACGAAAAGATCGTGAAGGATGGGGGACTCGGCGAAGACCACATCCACGACGCCGTACGCCTCGCCGCCGTCGTCTCCGGTGTCGCCGTCGCGCTGAACACGGCGCGGGCTTAAAGTACCTGGCGCGATGTGGAGTGCGGGGCTCCGCCCCGATCTGGTTTGTAAGGCTGCTGGCAAACCGCCAGATGAAGCCTGCAATAAAATCCAGATCTCGGCAGGAGCCGAGCACTCCAGAGCGCCCCAGACAGCGGTTATACTTAAGGGCCGTTACCCAAGGGCCCTCGCATAGCCTCTTCCCATTCCTCGGCAAAAAATTCTTGGCGCGGCGGAGGGGATGGGTGAACATGACCGTTTTCCTGAACCTGAATTCGACACTTAAAAATGATCACCGTTGGCCAAAAGTTCCCCGAGTTCCGCGTGCAAGCTTGCGTGGGCCTCGACAACAAGGACATTGAAACCATTTCTCACGAATCTTTCGCCGGTAAGTGGAAGGTCTACTTCTTCTACCCGAAAGACTTCACCTTCGTCTGCCCGACCGAGCTCGTGGAGTTCAACAAGGCGCTGGAAGACTTCGAAGACCGCGACGCCGTGGTCATCGGCGGCAGCACCGACAACGAGTTCAGCCACCTCGCCTGGCGCAAGAGCCATGACGACCTGCGCGGCCTCAACTTCCCGCTGATCGCCGCCGCCAAGCTGGCCCGCGAGCTGGGCATCGTGGAAGAGACCGAAGGTGTCTGCTACCGCGCCACCTTCATCGTCGACCCGCACGGCGTGGTCCAGCACGTGAGCGTCTACAACCTCAATGTGGGCCGCAACGTAAAGGAAATCGTGCGCGTGCTCGATGCCATCCAGTCCGACGAGCTCTGCCCCTGCAACTGGCAGAAGGGTGAAGACACCCTCAAGGCGGGCTAAGCCTCGCGTCCTGACGCATTTTTTAAGCAGCCGATCCGTTTCGCGGGTCGGCTGTTTTTGTTGGGAGACCGTTCATCCCGGGTGGCTTTACGCAGATGAGCAAAGCGTCTTGATCGACAGAAAATGAAACGCATCACTCTCGTGTGCCTCGTATTTGGCGCTCTCATCGCAGGCTGTGTTACGGTAGAAATACCTCCCGACGCCTTCACTCCGGTGCCATTGGAGCTCGGGCTGCGGGAGGTTCGGCCAACGGACGACAACATCCAATTTACCCTCAAAAACTCTCTCTCGCTCCCCAAGCTCAATAATCCTGACCAAGTCATCTACTTTCCAGCGGTTACGTGCGTAGTCGAAGGGGCCGACGAAGACTTCTGGTATCTGAGTAGCCCAGAGCCACTGGAATACCGGGCGAACATCGACGGCGAGCAGGTGACGGTTCGCAAGTTCGAGGGGGGAGTCATAATGTCCCGGAAACTCCTCGCTCTCTTCCTCCCCTTCGCGGTTTATGAAAAGCTGGAGGGCGACCAGAGGGAGGTGGTGTGGAAGTTCCCAACCAATGGCCCCGCAGCAGAGGGCACACCTTCACGAATGCTGATACCGGAGGATTGACGCGGGCATCTTCCGATTTTCTAATGGCGGTTATCTCTGTTTCTTACCCTGCTGACCCAATCCTGAGATGACCTGGTTGCTGTTGTTGAGCGCTGTGCTCTTTGCCTTGGCCTACCGCTGGTATGGCCGCTTCCTGAACCGCCGCTTCGGCCTGCAAAACGAGCGTCGCACGCCAGCGCATGACCAGCAGGATGGCGTCGACTTTGTGCCTACGCGCACGAGCGTGGTCTTCGGGCACCACTTTTCGTCGGTCGCGGGAGCGGGGCCTATTGTGGGGCCAATCCTGGCGGGGCTTTATTTCGGCTGGGGCCCGGCGTGGATGTGGGTCGTGTTCGGCTCCATCTTTGTCGGCGGGGTGCACGATTACGGGGCCGCGTTCATCAGCGTGCGCAACAAGGGCAAGACGATTGCCGAGTGTGCAAAGACGCTGATCGGGCCGCAGACGGGGCGCCTCTTCCTGCTCTTCGTGCTGCTGGCGCTGATTTACGTGATCATCGTATTCCTCGACCTGACGGCAGCGACGTTTCAGGCGACCCCGGCGGTGGCGACGGCTTCGGGCTGGTTCATCGCCGTAGCAGTGGCTTTCGGCTGGGTCTTGCGCCGCAGCAAGCTGCCGTTTTGGGCGCAGTTGCTGATTTTTGTACCGCTGACCTGGCTGGGGCTCGCGCTGGGCCAGTGGTTCCCGGCGGATTTGTTCAACCAGCGGGGCACCTGGGTGGCGCTGTTACTCGGCTACTGCTTCGTGGCCGCGATCCTGCCGGTTAACGTGCTGCTCCAGCCTCGCGACTTCCTCAGCGCCACCTTTCTTTACGGCCTCGTGATCCTGGGCGTGGGCGGCACGCTGCTCAGCTTTGGGCAGCCGGTGCATCTGGAGGTGTTTCGCGGCTGGGAATCCGAAACGGCCGGTCCGCTGATGCCGGTGCTGTTCATCACGGTGGCGTGCGGGGCCTGCAGCGGCTTCCACAGCATCATCGCCAGCGGCACCACCGCGCGCCAGCTAAACGAAGAGGCAGACGTGCGCCGCGTGGGCTATGGCGCGATGCTGGTCGAGGGCATGCTCGCGGTGTTCGCGATTGCGACGCTGGCCATTCTGGGGCCGGAGCAACTGGCGGCCACGGGGCAAAATGCCGTCAGCATCTTTGCGGTGGGGGCCTCGCAGTTTATGAACAAGCTAGGCGTGCCAGTGACTTGGGGCACGACTTTTGCCAGCCTCGCGGTGACGACTTTTCTGCTGACGACGCTCGACACCTGCACGCGCCTCGGTCGCTTTTTGCTGGAAGAGCTGCTGGGCCAGCGCAGCCGTGCGACGCGCTGGTTGGGCACCGTGGCGGTGCTGGCCGGG
This sequence comes from Verrucomicrobiota bacterium JB022, assembly GCA_030673845.1. Lineage (NCBI taxonomy): Bacteria > Pseudomonadati > Verrucomicrobiota > Verrucomicrobiota bacterium JB022. The sequence continues at coordinate 22,966 of JAUTCQ010000010.1, read as the reverse complement.
CCCGCCGCGCTGGCCTTCACCACGATCGACGGTCAGCCGGTATGGAAGGCCATCTGGCCGGTGTTTGGTGCGACAAATCAGCTGCTGGCGGCACTGGCGCTCGTCACGGTGCTGGTCTACCTCAAGCGGCGCCAGATCCGCTACGGCTTCGTCATCGTGCCCGCGCTGGTCATGACGGTGATGCCGCTGCTCTCGCTCTACCTCACCTGGCGCGATCAGGGCACCTTCAGCCTGATGGGCGGCATCTCGCTGGGCATGATCGTGCTGGGCGTGATCGTGGTGACGATGGCGGTGCGCACGATCATCCGGCCCGAGCCGAACGCCGCCCGCCCCGAGGCAAGTCTTTCGCCTACGCAGGGTTAAAAGGCCTGACGCGTCTTGCCATTGCGCGCCGAACGCGCATGGTCTGGAAGCATGTCGGCCCCTTCGCAGCCCGTCCTGATCCTTGGTATGCACCGCAGCGGCACGTCGTTTCTGGCGAGCCTGCTGCAGAAGCTCGGCGTGAGCGTGGGCGAGGTGCTGCTGGAGGGCAACGAGGGCAACCCTCACGGCCATTTCGAAGACCTCGCGTTTCTGGAATTCCAGCGGCGGCTGGTCCAGAAATACCGCGTCGGCGGCCCCTACCTCTACGACAACGACATCTTTTGCGATTCGGAGCTGAAGTTTGAGCCGACGGCGGAGGAGCGGGCGGAGGCCGACGCCATCGTGCAGCGCCAAAGCCGCCCTGGCATCTGGGGCTGGAAGGATCCGCGCACCTGTCTGCTGCTCGACTTCTGGCTCGAACGCCTGCCCAACGCCAAGTGCATCGTCGTCTACCGGCACCCGCTGGAGGTCTACTGGTCGTTCCTCAAGCGGGGCGACTTCGACCTGCTGCAGCGCCCTTCCGCCGTCTTCCACAGCTACCACAGCTATTACCAGCCGGCCCTGCAGCGGCAAAAGGCCGAGCCCGAGCGCTTCATGATGCTGGAGGCGCAAGCGGGGTTTGCCGCCCTGCCTCAGCTCGTGGCGCAGCTACGCAGCTTCCTGGGCCTGCCAGCAGGTGAGGGCGAGGAAGATTGGTCGTTCTTTGCGCGCGAGTTTTTCCACAACCGCACGGGGCGCCGCCAACACGCGCTGTTTGCGCGGCTGATGAGCCATGCCCATGGGGCCTACGAGCAGCTCCAGCAGGTGGCGGCCTTCCCTGCCCCGCGCCCTGAAGAGGCGGGCGATGCCGAGAAGGAGGCGCAGGCGGACAAGCTGACGCGCGAGGTGGGCAACATCCTGATGTACGAGCCGCTAACGGCGCGCGAGACGTTTGTGCCCATGATCGAGCGTTTTTGCCTCAACCTGCCCTTCCCGGAGGTGGCGCAAGCCCGCGAACGGATCTTGCGCGCCCAGGCGGAAAGCCGCCGCGAGGAAATGGAAACCCACCGCAAGGTGGTGCAGGATTACCAGCGCTACGTGGGCGAATACGAAAAGTATTACGCGCTCTACCAGAACTACTATTGGGCGTGGCAGGAAACCGCCCGCGTGCTGCAGGACGTGCAGCAGCAAAAAAGCTAAACGGGGTTAAAGGCCCGGACCGCGGCGGTAGCTCGTGGTGGTGGCGGCTTTGTAACCGCCTCCCAGGCTGCGCGCCTTAACCAGTTGCCGGAGCCGTTCGTTGTGACCGGCGGTGCGCTCTACGCGCATGCGCCACGCGGCTTCCCAAGCTTCTTTGGCGTGATCTTTCGCGCTCTTCATAAAAGTCAGTGCAGGTGTTTAATGGGGGGCAAACTCAGACCTCTATTCAGAGCAGCCTGCCTTTTCCGGCGGTGCGGCTCAAGCCAAACCGAACGGTCTACCCGGCGAAATGGTGGAACTCACAGATCACAAACGAACAAACGTTTCAGCTGTATATCCGACGGGAACGCAAAAAAAGCCCGACCGGGAGGGTCGGGCTCGAAAAGGTGACGCTGGCGAAGGGCCTAGTAGCGGTAGTGGTCGCTCTTGTAGGGGCCTTCGACGGGCACGCCGATGTAGTCGGCCTGGTAGGGCTTGAGCTTGGTCAGCTTGGCACCGATCTTCTCGAGGTGGAGGCGGGCCACTTCTTCGTCGAGGTGCTTGGGCAGGATGTAGACGCCCGGGCGGTATTGCTCGACGTTCTTCCACAGCTCAACCTGGGCGAGGACCTGGTTGGTGAAGCTGTTGGACATCACGAAGCTGGGGTGGCCGGTGGCGCAACCGAGGTTCACGAGGCGGCCCTTGGCCAGCATGTAGATGCAGTGGCCGTCTTCGAAGGTATACTTGTCGACGGCGCCTTCAGAGTCCGGCTTGATGGCTTCGCGCTTGACGCTCTTGTCCTTGTCGATCTGCGAGATCTGGATCTCGTTGTCGAAGTGGCCGATGTTACAGACGATCGCCTGGTCGGCCATCTTCTTCATGTGGTCGACCGTGATGATGTCCTTGTTACCGGTGGTGGTGACGTAGATGTTGCCCCAGCCGAGGGTGTCTTCGACGGTCAACACGCGGAAGCCTTCCATCGCGGCCTGCAGGGCACAGATCGGGTCGACTTCGGTCACGACGACCTGGGCACCCATGCCACGCATGGCTTGGGCACAGCCCTTGCCGACGTCGCCATAGCCGCAGATCACGGCCACCTTGCCGGAGATCATCACGTCGGTGGCGCGCTTGATGCCGTCGATGAGGGATTCGCGGCAGCCGTAGAGGTTGTCGAATTTGGACTTGGTGACGGAGTCGTTGACGTTGATCGCAGGGACGAGCAGCGTGCCAGCCTTCTGGCGCTCGTAGAGGCGGTGCACGCCGGTGGTCGTCTCTTCGGAAACGCCCTTCCACTCCTTGACCACGTTGTGCCAGTGGGTGGGGTCTTCGCCGTGGACCTTCTTGAGCAGGTCCTTGATCACTTGCTCTTCGTGGCTCTCGGATTCGGAATCGACCCACTTGGAGCCGTTTTCGAGCTCGTAGCCCTTGTGGATGAGCAGGGTCGCGTCGCCACCGTCGTCGACGATCAGCTCGGGGCCCTTGCCGTCCGGCCAGGTCAGCGCCTGCTCGGTGCACCACCAGTATTCTTCGAGGGTCTCACCCTTCCAGGCAAAGACGGGCACTTCGAGGTGCTTGGCCACATAGGCGGCGGCGTGGTCTTGGGTGGAGAAAATGTTGCAGGAGCACCAGCGGACGTCGGCGCCGAGAGCCTTGAGGGTCTCGATCAGCACCGCCGTCTGGATCGTCATGTGCAGGGAGCCCATGATGCGGACGCCGGCGAGCGGTTGGTCCTTGGCGTACTTTTCGCGGGTGGCCATCAGGCCGGGCATCTCGTGCTCGGCGATGCGGACTTCCTTGGCGCCGTAGTCGGCCAGGTTGATGTTGGCAACCTTGTAGTCGGCCTTGGTCAAAGTATCGGTAGACATAAATATAAAGAAATTGGGATTTACAGAAGATAACGAAGCAAACGAAGGTTAGACGAAGATCTGGTTAGGTTTTTTCTTCGTTACCTTCGTTGGCTTCTGTTCAGATGTATTCTTAGCGGATCGCCTTCTTGAGGTCTTCGGCCTTGGCGATGCTTTCCCACGGCATGTCGGCCTTGCCGAAGTGGCCGTAGTGGGTGGAGCCGCGGAAGATCGGGCGACGCAGGTCGAGCTGCTTCATGATGTCAGCCGGCTTGAAGGAGAAGACTTCCTTGATCGCGCGGATGATGGCCTCGTCGCTCTCGCGGCCGGTGCCGAAGGTGTCGAGGTGGATCGAAGTCGGGTGCGGATAGCCGATGGCGTAGGCCACTTGCAGCTCGCAACGGTCGGCGAGTCCAGCGGCGACCACGTTCTTGGCGACCCAGCGGCACATGTAGGCGGCCGAGCGGTCAACCTTCGTCGCGTCCTTGCCGGAGAAGGCACCGCCACCGTGGCGACCGACGCCGCCGTAGGTGTCGACGATAATCTTGCGGCCCGTGAGGCCAGCGTCGCCTTGCGGACCACCGATCACAAACTTGCCGGTGGGGTTGATCAGGTACTCGGTCTTGTCGTTGATCAGCTCCTGCGGCAGCACTTGCTTGATCACGTTTTCGATGATGAATTCCTTGATCTCCTTGTGGCCCACGCTGGCGGCGTGCTGGGTCGAGACAACGACATTGTCGATGCTCACCATCTGGCCGTCTTCGTAGTGCAGGGCCACCTGGCTCTTCACGTCGGGGCGGAGCCAGTCGACGGCCTTGCCCTTGCGCAGCTCGGCCAACTTGCGGAGGATGCGGTGGGCAAACATGATCGGGGCCGGCATCAGCTCTTCGGTCTCCGTCGTGGCAAAGCCAAACATGATGCCTTGGTCGCCCGCGCCCTGCTCCTCGGTGTCCTTGCCTTCGGCCTTCTTGGCGTCAACGCCCTGGGCGATGTCGGCGGACTGGCGGGTCAGGTAATTGTTGATGAAGACGTGATCGGCGTGGAAGACATCGTCGTCGTTGATGTAGCCGATATCGCGAATCGCTTCGCGCACCACTTCGTTGTAATCAAATTTCGCGCCCGTGGTGATTTCCCCCGCGAGGCATACGACGTTGCTCTTCACGAGCGTTTCGCAAGCCACCCGGCTGCTGGGGTCCTGCTCAAGGCAGGCGTCCAGAATGCTGTCGGAGATATAGTCAGCAACTTTGTCGGGGTGACCTTCACCCACGGACTCTGATGAGAATTGATAGGACAACGGCATAATTGATCCCATCATGCCGCTCCCCCAGCGAGGCGCAAGGGGAAAATATCATTTCATCCTGATCGGACGATATGAACGGTTCCCTTGCACCGCCGAATGGTCCTCAATCAGAAGTTCAAACGCCCGGAGATATACCACGTGCGCGGCGTGCGCGGGCCGTAGAGGTAGTAAGGGTCACGATCGACGCCCGTCTCCAGGTCGCCTTGGCGCTCGTCGAAGAGGTTCTTTACGCCAGCGGTCAAGGTCAGCGCCGGGTAGCCCTGCCAGTTGAACGTGCGGGAGAGGCTGGCGTTCCAGACGAGGAAGCGGTCGGTCTCGTCGTTGAGGATGCCGGTGCGCTCGTTGATCTGCTTCATGCTGCCGGTGTAGATCGCGCTCACCGCTACATCGACGGCTGCCGGATTGGTATAGGTAAGCTGAATGACGCCGTAGTGGGTGGGCGTTTCGAGGAAGTCGTCTTCCGTCACCACATGCCCCGCGCCGTCGTCGAAGAGCACAACATCATCCTTGTAGCGGGCGAACTGGAAGACGTAGCCGAGGTCGACGCGCAGGTTTTCCAGCGGCAGGGCCCCTACGTTAAATTCCAACCCGCCGACCTCCGCATCGGGCCCGTTGTAACGCAGGCGGAAGGCTTCGCCGGAAGACGGGTCGGTCTGGATCTCGGACGTGGTGAAGGTGCCATCGAGCGCGGTGTAAAAGGCGTTCGCCTCCACCGTCAGGCGGCCGGCGGCAATGGCGGGATTCCAGACGGCGCTGAGCAGGCCGCTGTAGGAACGCTCTTCCTTGAGATCTTCGGCTTGTCGGGTCTGGGCTCGCTCGCCCGCGATCAACTCGATGTGCAGGTCTTCGTCGAAAAACTCCGGCGCGCGGTAGCCGGTGCCAAAGGCCGCCCGGAAGACCCATTCGTTGCTCGCCTCCCAGCGCAGGTTGACGCGGGGCGACAGAATGGCCTGGTCGAGTTCGGAACTCTTATCAGCCCGCAGGCCCAGCACCAGTTCCCAGCCCTCGGAGAAATGCCAGTCGTCCTGGACAAACACACCCACCGTGTTGCCATCGGCGATTTCGGGTGCCACGGGGTAATCGACCACAAAGGTGCTGACCGGCACGATGTCGTCGATCTTCTCATAGCTGTATTGCAGGCCCAAGCTGGTCAGGTGCTCGCCCCAGCCGTAGTCGACCTGCGCCTCGGCGTGGTAGACCCAGTTTTGGGTAAAGCCGAACTGGTCTTGCGCCACTTGGCCGTAGGTCTGGTAGCCGCGGTCGAGGAAGAGCTGGTCGTTGTCGCCCGCGCCGGGGGTCGACTCCGGCACGAGCGGCGCGTTGGCGGCGTTGCCGAAGAGCCCGCCGTAAAAGGTCTCGCGGTCGATATAAGAGAAGCCCGCGGCTGCGTGATAAGAAAGGTCGGAGTCAACGGTGGCCTGCCAGGCGATAGTGCCCGCGTCGCGGGAGGTATCGACGCGTTCGGAGATGTCGGCGAGGTTGTCGGGCAGGTCGAATTTGTTGCCACCGCGCCGGAACTCGCTCGTGCGGTTGTAATCGAGCTGCAGGGTGCCCTGCCCCAGCTCTTGCGAGGCACGGAAGCCGAAGACTTGCAGGTCGCGTTTGGTCAAGTCGCTGAAGCCGTCGCCGTTGAGGTCCACCGGATCCTGCCGTAGCGCCTGCCCGTATGCGCTGAACGCAAGGCGGCCATCGTCGCTCAGGTAGTCGCCCAATGCGCTGACCTGCGTGCCCGGCTCGCCTTTGACGCTGTCGTAGCGCAGCTCAATCAGGCCGCCGGTATCGACTGCGCGGTGGCCGATGATGTTGACCACGCCACCTACTGCGCCGCTGCCGTAAACCGCCGAGCCCCCGCCCTTCACTACTTCGATGCGGTCGATGAAGACGGCGGGGATCTGGTCGAGCCCGTAGACCGAGGCCAGCCCGGAGTAGAGCGGCAATCCGTCGAAGAGCACGGCAGCGTATTTGCCTTCGAGACCGAGCAGCAGCACGTCGGAGGTGCCGCAATTCTGGCAGTTGTTTTCGACGCGCACGCCCGGCAGTAGCTCGATGGCGTCGCCAAAATTGCAGGCCCCCGCCAACTGGAGCTGGTGCGGCAGCACGACTTCGGTGCGCACGGGCGACTCGCTGAGGCGGTGCACCGTGCGGGTGCCCGTGACCACTTGCGGGTCGAGCTCGAAGAATCGGTCGGCAGGCGCGGTGTCCTGAGCCAGCAACGGCAGCGGCAGCGTGAGCAGAGAGGAAAAGAGGCGGTGTCGGATCGTCATATTTCGAAAAGCACGCCCGGCTCGGCACGAACCGGAATGCCTCGAAAGGGATTCGTACAGTTTTCAAATTGTCAATTTTGATTAATCAAAGTTTATTGCAGCCATACTTCCGAATCATCGGCAAAAGCTTGGAATAACCGGCCATACACCAGAGCGGGATGGACAGGGCCTGCCCGATGTTCTATCGAAGACAGTCGTTCCGATCGCTCTCGTATGTCTGCTCCTACGCATGTCCGTACCTCGTGGCGCAACCTGAGCCGCTTCATGGCCGGGAGTCGGCACATCTTCGTAGCCGGGGCACTGCTCGGCTTGGTCGATGCACTGGGGCACTCCTCCATCCCGCTTTTCTTCCGGCGAGTGCTCAACGGGGTCGAGACCGACGCGTCGGCTTTTGTCGCCCACGACCTTTGGCCGACGGTGTGGGCGGGGGTCGCCATCATATGCGTATTCCTGCCTAGCGCCTATTTCTTCCATGTGCTGTTCAACCTCGCGGCAATGCGCTTTTGCCGTAACCTGCAGGTCGAGCTCTACCGGCACATCCAGGGGCTCTCGGTCGACTTTTTTCACCGCTATCAGGTGGGCGAGATCAATGCGCGGCTCAATGGCGACCTCGACAGCGTGTCGCAGGCGATCGGGCCCTTCGCGGCCATCATCTGGTGCCCGCCCCTGCTCATCTCGTCGCTCATCTTCATGTTTGCAATCGACTGGCGGCTGGCGCTCGTGTGCCTGCTGATGCTGTTGGTCGTGGCCTACGCAAGCGTGCTGGCCATGCCCCGCCTGCGCCGTTGGAACCGCAGCGTGCGCGACGCTTCGGGCGAGGCCTCCGCCACCATCACCGAATACGTGGGGCTCGTGGGCCTGGTAAAGGCATTTTCGCGGGAAGACCATGCCGAAGACCGCGTGCGCCAAAAGTCGGACAGCCTGCTGAAGCGGCGCGAGAAAGTGACGTGGTATCAGCACGTCTTTACCGATGGGATGCAGACTTTTACCAAGTTTGGCGCACCGTTCGTGATCCTGTTTTTCGGCACCTACCTGATCGTGCAGGGCACGCTGAAGAGCGGCGATCTGGTGGCGTTCTGGGGCTACTGGATGCAACTGGCGGGGGTCGTGCAGGGGCTGGTGATGTCGTTTGCCGTGCTGATGAGCGCGACGGCGGCCGTCGACCGCCTGCTCGCCTTCTTTGCTGAAAGCCCGTTGGTCAAAGACCCAGACGCCCCACAGGCCTTCCCCAGCCCGGTGCGCGGCGCGGTGGAATTTCGCGGGATCCACTTTCGCTACCCCGTGGCGGAGGAGGAAGAAGGCCCCGTGCTGCACGATGTGAATCTCCAGATCGCGCCGGGCGAAAACGTGGCCTTGGTCGGCCCCAGCGGCGCAGGCAAAAGCACCCTCATCCAGCTACTGATGCGGTTTTACGACCCCGACAGCGGGGCGGTGCTGATCGACGGCCTCGACATCCGCCACGCACTCCAGAGCGACTTGCGCGCCCGTCTGGGGCTGGTGATGCAGGAGAGCCTGTTCTTTGCCGGCACCATCGCCGACAACCTGCGACTCGCCCGCCCCGATGCGTCCCCTGAGCAAATGTGGAAGGCATTGGAGGCAGCCAACGCCGCCGACTTTGTGCGCGATTTGCCGCGCGGCCTCGAATCCGTGCTGGGTGAGCGCGGGGCCAAGCTCTCCGGCGGGCAAAAGCAGCGGCTGGCCATTGCCCGCACCTTCCTCAAAGACCCGCCCTTGCTCCTGCTCGACGAGCCCACCAGCGCGCTCGATGCCGCCTCGGAGCACCGGATCAAGGACGCCATGCAGCGCCTGCTCAAGGGGCGCACCTCGATCACCGTCGCCCACCGGCTCGCCACGATCATGGATGCCGACCGCATTGTGGTAATGGACAAGGGTCGCATCGTCGCCATCGGCACCCACCGCAAGCTGCAGCAGTCCAACGCTCTCTACGCCGAGCTTTGCCGCCACCAGGGGCTGACCTGAGAGGTTCGGAAATCTTCCCCAGCAACCCCAGGAGCGGCAGGCCCGTGCCGGGAGATATTTCCCACCTGCAGCAGGCATCGGCAGCGCCACACAGAGCGAAGCCCTAGCCTTAGCCACTCGCTATCAAGAGGATAAGCTCAATCCAAAAGGATTGGTACTCAGCGTGCAATCAGAGGGGAGCATCGGAACCTCAACCGCTCTCTCCATGAAAACGAATTTAGAGCCAATTGGGGAATGAATGGGGATGATGACCAAATCATCCAACTAAGCTGAAACAGAGCCCGCGCCTGCTCTCTGCTGCTCTCAAGTTAGAGACCTACAAACAGGAACCAGAACATAGACAGCAAGGCCGCTCCATCAGGGGGAGCGGCCTTGCGCGTCTGCCAAAGCTGGCGTCGGCGCCACAAAACGTACAGCTTGTGGGGATGGCAACCTCCGCGAGCAGACGTGCGGTGCCCCACCTCGGCTTGTTGGCCGATGCGGGGGCGAGCCTGCGTGAGCAGGGCTTCGTCGCCGTCTCGCTGCAGGAGTCGCTGCGGAGGGAGCCGGAACGGTTGCAACCGCACTACCACAGCTACTTTCAGCTCAACCTGATCCATGGGCCGTGCACGGTGATGCACGACTTCCGCGAGCAGGAGGTCGACGGAGACCACTTGCTGTTCGTCAGCCCCGGCGAAGTCCACACCATGCGGACCACGCCGCAGCTCGACGGCACCACGATCTCGTTTACGCGCGAGTTTTTCGAGGGGCGTGAGACTTCGACCGGCTTTTTGCTGGAGCTGCCGGTGTTCTACGTCAGCGAAGGCTTCCCCTGGATGGCGCTGCCCCCGGCCGATGTGCCCGTACTGCGTTACCTCTTCCAGCAGTTGCAAATCGAATATGATCGCTCTCAGGCGGGCGCGGCGGAAGCGATCCGGGCCCTGCTGCGGCTGATCCTGGTCCGCTCGGCCCGCATCCGCACGCTGGTTTACCCGGTGTCCAAGAGCCGCCACCAGAGCACGACTCTCGTCCGCTACTTCCAGCTGGAGGTGGAGCGCCACTACCGCACATGGGCTCAACTCTCCCCCTACGCGCGCGCCCTCGGCGTAACCGCAAACCACCTCAACGACGTGGTGGCGGAGGTGACGGGGCAACCAGCGGGCGAGCACCTACGGCAGCGCAAGCTTTTGGAGGCCAAGCGCCTACTGCTGCATTCCGAGCTGACGGCGGCGGAGATCGCCTACGAGCTGGGCTTCAAGGACCCGTCCTACTTCGGGCGCTTCTTCCGGCGCTACGAAAGCTGCAGCCCCAGCCGCTTCCGCGAACAAATCCGAGAAAAATACCATTTTGGGACGCAATAGCACCAAGTAGCGGATTTGCTGAGACAGCGCCATTCGGAGATACTGGGCCGCCTTATGTCCGAGTCTGCGAACATCACGGCAGTGCGTCCAAGCGCCGTGCCCCCTCCTCCGGTCGGCTCCCCGCTCGAACCGGCGAAGGTGGCCCAGAACACCGTCTTTGCGGTGCTGGTGGCGATCAGCTTTTCGCACCTGCTCAACGACACGATCCAGGCCCTGCTCCCCTCGATCTACCCGATCCTGAAGGAGTCGTATCAGCTCAGCTTTTCACAGCTGGGGCTCATTACGCTGTCGTTTCAAGTCACCGCCTCGCTCCTGCAGCCCTTGGTGGGGCTCGCGCTCGACCGCCGCTTCATGCCGTTTTGCCTGCCGGTGGGGATGACGGTGACGCTGCTGGGCCTCGTCGGCATCAGCTTTTCGCGTGACTTCCACAGCATCCTGATCTCCTCGATGTTCATCGGGGCAGGCTCGGCCGTGTTTCACCCGGAAGCTTCGCGCATCGCCCACCTCGCGGCAGGCAAGCGTCGCGGGCTGGCGCAATCGCTTTTCCAAGTGGGCGGCAATGCGGGCAGTGCCATCGGCCCCGTGCTCGCCGCCCTGATTGTGGTGCCGCATGGGCAAGGCTCGATCCTCGGCTTTTCCGTGCTGGCGATGCTGGGCGTGTTTGTGCTGACGCGCGTCGCCATCTGGCACCGCGACAACCGCCACCGCGCCCCGGCCAAGAAAGTCGTGAACGCCACGACCAAGCCCGCCTACCCGCGGCGCACCGTGGTGCTCGCAATGGGCGTGCTGGTGATGCTGATCTTCTCGAAGTACATCTACCTGGCTTCGTTGACCAACTACTACACGTTTTACCTGATGGACCGTTTCGACCTGTCGGTGCCAGCCTCGCAGCTCTACTTGTTCCTGCTGCTGGCGGCCGTGGCGGCGGGCACGATCATCGGCGGGCCGGTGGGCGACTGGATCGGCCGCAAGCGTGTGATCTGGTTCTCCATCCTCGGCGTGGCACCCTTTTCGCTCGCCCTGCCCCATGTGGGCCTGGTGACGACCGCTGTGCTCAGCGTGTTCATCGGCATCATCCTGGCCTCGGCCTTTTCCGCGATCCTGGTTTATGCACAAGAGCTGGTGCCGGGCAACGTGGGCATGGTGGCGGGCCTGTTCTTCGGGCTGGCCTTCGGCACGGCAGGCATCGCGTCGGCGGTGCTGGGCAAGGTGGCCGACCTCTACGGCATCAGCCTCGTCTTCAACTTCTGCGCCTACCTGCCGCTGCTCGGCATCCTCACCGTGTTCCTGCCCGAGCTGAAGCGCGAGCATGACCGTGGCAGCTGATGGCGCGCCTCTGACGAATGAGCCTTGCCAGCCGCCCTTTGCCTGACCTTCATTAGGGCCAGACATGCGGCGGCTGGATCGATACATATTGCGCGAGTGGGCGGTCGTGTTTGCCATGACGCTCATCTCGCTGGTGGGCCTGCAACTGCTCGCCCTGGTGCAGAACAAGCTCGATAACCTGCGCGGCATGGGGGCCGACTGGAACGAGGTGATGACCTACTTCGCGGTGGTGCTGCCCTCGACCTTACCCACCGTCATCCCCATCTCGCTCGCCATCTCGATCCTCTACAGCCTGGGCGACCTGCACCGCCGTCAAGAGACGACCGCCATGCGCGCCGCCGGCTTCAGCGTGTGGGACATCTCGCGCAGCCTCTGGGTGATGGGCGCGTTTCTCACCGCCACCGTCTTTGTGCTCAATGCCGAGGTGGTGCCTTGGTCGGTCGAGCAATCGCGCCTGACCATGAGCAACCTCAAATACGAGGCCGCCCGGCAGCAGCAAATCGACGAGGAAGACATCGGCCTGCTCTACAACCTCACTTTCTACAACGAAGACGAGGGGCGGCTCTGGTTCATCAACCGCTTCAACGAATACAACTACCGCGCCTACGGGGTCACGATCTCGCAGCTCAACGGCGCGCAGCGGGAGACCGAGCGCATCGCCGCCAACCAAGGCTATTACGACGATCTGACGCAGCGCTGGGTGCTGCAGGAGGGGCGCATCACCGAGTTCCTCCCCGAGACGGGCGAAGCCATCCGCAGCCAGGCCTTCGGCGAGCGTGAGTTCATGCAGCTCGACGAGCAGCCCGACTTGATGAAGTTCCTCGAAAAGAAACCGAAGGACCTCTCGTTCTTCCAGCTCTCGCGCCTGCTGGGCTTTCTGGAGGCCGACGAGGACGTGCGCGTGATCCCCTACCAGGTGCAATACTGGTCGATCCTCTTCAACCCCCTGCGCTGCCTCATCGTGGTGGGCCTCACGGTGCCCTTTGCCCTCAGCGGAGTGCGTACGAACCCTTTCATTGGGATCTCCAAAAGCGCGGGCCTGCTGCTGGTCTACATCGTGGCCGCCGTCATCTGCCGCCTGCTCGCCGGTGGAGCCCTCAGCCCCCTGATGGCCGCCGCCGTGCCCAACATCCTCATGGTCGCCCTCGCCATCTGGATGACCTGGCGAGCGTCGAAGCCGGCGTGAGTGACGTGAAGAAGCGCAGGACTCAGGTCTTGCAGATCACGTTTTACAGTCTCAGGATCCATACGTGACTCCTGCTGCTTACCCCGCCCTGCTTTTCGGCGCGCTTCTGCTTGCTGGCTGCGCCACCACCTCTACCGGCGGAGACAACCGCCCCGTCTACACGCAAGGCAGTGCCCTGCCAGCAATGGAAGGACGCAGCCCGGATCTACGACCGGGGGCCATTCCCGCACGGGTGCGCTATGTGGTGGCGGACGACGCCGTCGTAAATGAGGCCGCCCAGCGGCTGCGCTCGGCCATCGAAAACCGTGATCCCAGCGTGGTGGGCGACATTGTCTTTGTAAACCCGGGCGCATGGAGCGCACTGCAAGATCATGGCGCGGAAAAGAGTGAGGGCCTCGCCGTCATGGAGATCCGGGACCCTGGTAACCCCTCTGCCAAGGGCCGCGAAGGCGTCCTTGTCCAAGGGGCGGAGCAGGCCCAAGCCATCGCGGAAGCGTTCTTCAATACGGCAACGGCTGGAGGCAACTTTGCCATAACCGCTTTTTCCACCCAACAAATGACACGTTGGTGGCCCTACACCAGCTTCGACATTGAGGAACCGACCTTTGTCGTGACCACCGAAGACGGGCGATACGAGCTGGTCGTTGGATTCAGCTCCAAAGGGCAAATCGTCGTTCTGGACGAGCTAAACGCGTTGCCAAAAGAACGCTGAGACGCTGCGGGCTGTAATTGCGCTTGAGCGGGCGTCGGTTTCGTGCCCATGCTGGGCGGGATGAGTAAACTGCGTCTGAAAGCGGCGGCAAAGCGGGCCCGGGTTTTGCGCGGGCACCCGTGGGTCTACAGCAACGAATTGGAATCCCTCCTGCCGGAGTCGTTCAACGGGCAGGCGGTGGAGCTGGAAGACAGCCGCGGCCGCTCGCTGGGCATGGGCCTTTACAACGGGCGCAGTCAGATCACCTGGCGCCGCTACTCCACCCGCAAGGTGGCGTGGGACGAGGCTTACCTGCAGGCAGCCTTGCAGCGCGCAGTCGAAAATCGCGACGAAGAGCCCTACCGCCGCGTGGTCTGGAGTGAGGCCGACGACCTGCCGGGCCTGATCGTGGACCAATATGGCGAGGTGCTGGTGGTGCAGGCGCAAACGGCAGGGGTCGATGCCTCGCTGCCGATGATTGCCGAGCAGTTGCAGGCCTTGCTGGAGCCGAGCGAGATCCTCTTTCGCAACGATGCCCCGGCCCGCCAGCTGGAGGGGTTGACGCAGGAGGTGCGCACGCTCAGCGGCAAGAAGCTGGAGCCGGATTGGCACGAGATCTACGGGCTGAAGTATCACCTCGACCTCGAGGGCAGCCACAAGACGGGCTTTTACCTCGACCAGCGTCAGGAGCACGTGAAGGTGGCCTCGCTGGCGGACGACTGGCGCGTGCTGGACGCCTTTTGCAACCAAGGCGCGTTTGGCCTCCAGTGTGCCGCCGCCGGCGCGCGCGAAGTCATCGGCATCGACAGCAGTGGCGAGGCGATCGTCAAGGCCCGCCAGAACGCCAAGCGCAACGAGCTGGGGGTGGAATTCGTTGAAGCCAACGTCTTCGACTGGTTGACGGCCAACAACAAGGAGCGTTTTGAGCTGATCGTGCTCGACCCGCCGAGCTTTGCCCGCAACAAGGCAAGCGTGGCCGGGGCCATGCGCGGCTACAAGCAGATCAACCTGCGCGCGCTCCAGATGCTGAGCCCGGGTGGCATCCTCGCCACCTACAGCTGCAGCCAGCACGTGAGCCGCGAGCTGTTTCTGGACATGCTGGCCGACGCCGCCCTCGATGCCGGGCGCAAGGTGCAGCTCCTCTACCAGACCAACCAGCCGCTCGACCACCCGGTGCGCCTCAACTTCCCCGAGAGCGAATACCTCAAGGGCGCACTGCTGCGGGTCGACTAGATCGGCCCCCTCCCAGAACGCGTCTCGGCCCGCTTTTCAGTTTACATCCGGGCGGGGACGCGGTGTGTTACTGGGATGGCTCGACCTGCCTCCAGTAACCTTCCCAACTTGTACCTGACAGGATTCATGGGTGTCGGGAAGAGCGCGGTGGGCCGACACGTGAGCAAGGCCCTCGGGTTGCACTTCGTCGATAGCGATGCAGTAATCGAGGAACACGCGGGCAAGCCCATCACGCGTATTTTTGCCGAAGAGGGCGAGCCGCGCTTCCGCGAACTGGAGCGCTGGTTTGTTGAGCACGGACACCCGAGTTCCGGCCAGGTCGTGGCGTGTGGCGGCGGGCTCGTGATCCCTACCGGCATGCGCGAGTTGCTGCTCTCCAAGGGCGTGGTGGTCTGCCTCTTTGCCCAGCCGGAGACGATCCTACAGCGCACGATGGCCAGCGACAAGCGCCCGCTGCTCAACGTCGAAGACTCCTCCCGCCGTATCCGCGAGCTGCTGGAGCAGCGCATGCCGATCTACATGCAGACAGGGGTCGGCATCTGCGCCGAAGGCCGGACGCTGACCGATGTGATGCAAAACGTCGTGCGCGTCTACCGTCGCGAATCCCGCCGCCTCGCCACCACCCGCGTCTAACCATGCCGTCCGTCCCCACCCCGCGCTGGCTTCAGCGCAACCCCCGCCTCACGATTCTGCTCTTCCCGGTTTACGTGGTCGCGATTGTCGCAGCTGGCGCTCTCCTGGGGGCGATCCTTCACCTCGGGTTCGGGTTGATTTTCACGGAGCGCACCGCAGGATTCTTACTGCGCAAGGGGCTCTTCAACGGTGCCTTCTACGCCTTTATCTGGTCGATCGGCCTGTCCTTCGTCATTTGCATCGTCCAGGCTCATGAAGCGAAGCGCACGGCCTCTCCAGGGGAAAAAACAGACTCCGCGTCTCATTAGCTGCGCTGGCTCAAGGGCTTAACAGAAATCATGGGTATTCGAGGCAGTTTACTCAAAACCCGGAAAAAACTGACGTAAGGGTGCGAGGCTCGCCATAACGCGCCAAACTGAGGATAATTCGACACTTTTTGTTTGATATTTGCGTCAGAGTTTTCTTAATTGTCACCAGAAACTGACGAAATTAGAGCATCGACAGTTTCAAGATAGACAGAGCGACAAGAGCCAAGAAGAGCAGCGACTAACGAGATATCTGAGAGAGGTTAAGAGACGCCCGGGCGAGCACCCGGGCGTTTCTCCGTTTTAAACGGTGGGATGCAGAGTGGGTGATGCGATCGTGCGGATGTCCGGATGGAGCCGACATGCCCCACAGATTCCAAACGTTTATATTTCGCTCCGCTGGAAGAGCTAACGGGCAGATTGGCCGCTGAACGGTTAAATTGGCACTGCAGGTGGAAGAGAGGTGTGGTGTCAGGAACGACACAGCCTTACCTCAACCTCACATCCACCATGTTTTACCACGACGGAGGCAAACTCCAATACCACGTTAAAGTCGACCGCCCCAATCCAGTCTTTGCTCGCGCCCTGCAACAGGCGATCGGTGGCATCCAGGGCGAAATCCGGGTGTGCCTGCAGTATCTCTTCCAAGCTTGGGGCGCCCGCGGCCCCGCCAAATACCGCGACATGCTGCTCGAGACCGGCACCGAAGAGATGGCCCACATCGAGATGCTCGCCACTGCCGTCGCCCTTAATCTCGAAGGCGCCCCTCTGGAGCAGGAGAAGGCGGCCAAAGACCCGATGGTCGCCGCCGCGCTGGGAGGCATGAACCTGCAGCACGTGATCGGCAGCGCGATGGCCGCCATGCCGGTCGACAGCGAGGGCGTGCCTTTCAACTGCAGCCACGTCTACGCCAGCGGCAATATCGCAGCCGACATGCTGGCCAACGCCACCGCCGAGTCCACCGGGCGGATGCTCGCCTGTCAGCTCTACAAGATGACGGACGACCATGGGATGCGCGATATGCTACGCTTCCTTGTCGCCCGCGACACCATGCACCAAAACCAGTGGATGGCCGCGTGGGAAGAGCTCGGCGGGCCCAAGAACCATCCCATCCCCAACAGCTTCCCGCAGGAGGAGGAGCTGGACGAATACAACTACACCTTCTTCACCACCCGCAAGGACGACAGCGTGCCGGTGCCCGAAGGCAAGTGGTCCAGCGGCAAGAGCTTCGACGGGCGAGGCACCTTCAAGACGGAGGAAATGGTGCCCAGCGGTGGCAAGCCCAACCTCGGCAAGGCTTCCCCCAAGTCCGCCGCCCAGCTCGACCAGATGTAACTTTCACCGGATTCGGACACGGGAACAAACGCTCCACCTGCTCGCGGGTGGGGCTTTTTGCGGGCTGAGCAAGGACTTAGCCAATCACCGCCAACGATCCCGGCTTTGCACCATCAAGCGCCTCGAGTATGAATGGACCTAGCGGCTCTACATCGACAAAGCGATTGCTACGCGCCCTCAGCAGGAGAATGGAAACGTTCTGGCCGCTACGATTCTGCTCAAATGGCAACCCACGATCCATCGTCACAAAGACATCGAACTCCAAATCTGCGAGCGCCAGCAGCTTACCGTTTTTGATTCCTGACCACCCGCGCTGTGGAACCGTCCAGACCTCGTGCTCCGGCAGGAGTCTGGGCAGACGCTTAGGCAAACATTCATCCAAAAGAACTTTCATCTCGCGATGCTCTCAACAAGCGACCGTCTCGAAGATTCCAACACATCCACCGCCAGCTCCCGAGTTACGCTAGGGAAGTCTTCGAGAAAATCCTCCAGCGAATCGCCAGCCTCCAAATGATCGAAAAGCGCCTGTACGGGAACGCGGGTCCCCCGGATCACAGGCAAGCCGTCCAAAATTTCGGGATCAACGACGACGGGGTGCATGAAGACAGGATGTGCGTAATCTCCTCTCTCTGCAACTTTTCCCTACCGCGTCTCTTCCACGGGCGCGGCTTCCTGTTTTTCCATGGAGAGCAGGCGCTGGTGTTTGCGGTTGGTCAGGTCGAGGT
The DNA here is from genome assembly GCA_030673845.1 of Verrucomicrobiota bacterium JB022. Lineage (NCBI taxonomy): Bacteria > Pseudomonadati > Verrucomicrobiota > Verrucomicrobiota bacterium JB022. The sequence goes on along the minus strand of JAUTCQ010000010.1, from coordinate 5,283 downwards.
AGAGGTTGTAGAGGCTGACGGTGGCGGGGAACGCGTTGGAGAGGATGCCGACCGAGTCGTTGCGCCCCCAGATGAAGTAAGTGAGCAGGCAGGCGCTGCCGCTGAGGCTCATGATCCAGAAGAGCGTGGGCATGGTGGGCTTGCGAGCCTTACGCGAGGCCCACATCTGCACAAACCAGCGGCTGGTGAACAGCACGAGGCCGGTATAGCCAATCAGTTTCCAGGGGGTGACGACCCACCCTCCCACGTCAAACAAAGGGTTGTCCATTGAGATGTTGTCGTTATCGGAGCTGAGCGATCAGGACTTGAGGGTGTCCTCGACCGGGGGGTAAACGATCTTGCGGCGCAGGAGCCAGGCCACGCCCACGAGGTCGTAAATGCCGCGAAGGGCACGGTCCCAGTTGGTGTACTTGGAGGCGCCGTGCTCGCGAGGGCGGTGGTTGACCGGCACCTCGGCCAGGCGCAAGCCCGCGTGCTTGAAGATCGCGGGCAGGTAGCGGTGGAGGCCGTTGAAGGGCACCAGCAGCTCGACCGCTTCTTTCTTGAAGACCTTGAGCGCGCAGCCTGTGTCGCGCACCCCGTCGTCGAGGAACATGCGGCGGATGCGGTTGGCAACCTTGGAGGCGACGCGGCGGCTCCAGGTGTCCTTGCGCTTGGCGCGCAGCCCTACGGCGACGTCGGCCTGCCCGCTCTGCACCAGCTCGATCAGCTTGGGGAAGTCGGCCGGGTCGTTCTGGCCGTCGCCATCCATCATGGCGCAGAGGGGAGCGCGCGCGCGGCGGAAGCCGGCGTAGAGGGCCCCGCTTTGGCCGCGATTCTGAGTCAGGCGCAGGCCCCGGATATCGGGCATCGAGCAAATCACTGCCCACGTGCCGTCTTTGCTGCCATCGTCGACGGCGATGATTTCCGCCTCGGGCAAGCAGCGACGCAGCTCTTCCAGGACGAGGCGGACGTTCTCCTCTTCATTATAGAAGGGAACGACCACCGAAACAGGGGGATTGGCAGAGGGCGCGGCGGAATCCATCGGGAAAGAGGCAGGCAAACAAAGCGGGCCCGAGGCGTCAACCTCAAGGGGCGACGGGAGCGGATTCCTGCCAGCCGCGCCCGAGAAACAGCACGTAGTCGCGCGTGCGGACGGGGCCGACGGGGATGCGGATCGTCTCCAGTCGCTCGACGGACTGGAAGTGCGCGGTCAGCTCGGCCGGCGGTTGGGCATCGTCGCCAAATTCGGCCATGATAATCAGCGCATCCCAGCCCGCACGGGCCTCTCCCGGGCCTTCCCAAAGCTGGTATTGGCTGTCGATGTGGCCGGGCGTTGCCCAGTGGAAGACTTTGGGCTGCTCCGGCAGGTGAAAGGCGAGTTGGCTGGCGTGGTAGCGGTGGCCGACGATGTAGAAAAACGTGCGATCGGGCTGCGGCAGTTCGTCGCGCACGGCGTCGACTGCCTGGGCGTAGGGCTTCCAGCCGCGCATCCGCACAAACGGATCCTTCTCCCAGCCTTGGGAGAGCGTAAACTGGATGATGAACGGCGCGGCGACGAGCAGGGCGGTGAAGGCGAAAGCCGTCCAGAGCGCGCCTCCGAACCAGCCTTTAACGGCACGGCGCTCCTCCGGGCGGGGCTGCAGCCAGCAGGCAACGAGCAGGATCAGCGCGGCGGGATAGAAAGCGGCAGGCCAGTTGGGGTTGATGCCTTGCCGGAGCGACATGAGCACGAAGACGCCGAGCGCCGGGGCGGAAAAGCACCAGAGGAAGCGCTGCGCGAGGGACGCCCCACCCCAGTTGCGCACTACCCGGATGAGCACGATGACCAGCAGCACGCCGAGCACCGGCGACATCAGCCCGAGCTGCGAACCGACGAATTCGCCCAGCCAGCCGAGGCGCTTGCCGAGCGTCACTACCTTGTCGGTCTCGAAGTGGTGGGCAGTGTGCTCGAAGGTGATCCAGTCGTTTTGCCAGTTCCAGTAAAGCGGGGGCAGCAAGGCGAGGTACTGGGCCACAATGCCGGTCCAGAGCGCAGGGCGGGCCAGCGTGGAGCGCGTCTCACGGGAAAGCGCGAGGTAGATGACGAGGATCAGCGGGAAGACGAGCATCATCTGCTTGGCCAGCGCACCAACCGCCAGAAAGCCGACCATCGCGAGCCAGTAGCCGTCGAAGCGGGCACCGGCGCGCTGCCAGCTCCAGGTCGCCCAAAGCGCACCCGTCCAGCAGAGCAGCAAGGGCGCATCGATCGTCAAGATGAGGTTGGCAACGGCCGTGCCGGGCATCAGCGCGAGCGCAGCAGCCGACCAGAACGCGACGCGGGCATCGAACATCTTGCGCGCGAGCAGGAAGGCAAAAATGAGCGTGAGGCTGCCCAGCGCCACGGCGACCAGGCGCAGCCCGACGGCGGTATTGCCGCCCACCCAGCCGGCAAAGCCCATCATCCAGGCGATGAGCGGGGGTTTGCTGAAGTAGCCCCAGTCGAGGTGGCGCCCCCAGTCCCAGTAGTAGGCCTCGTCGCCCACCAGCTCAAGCGGCACGAACGCCACGAACAGCGCGCGCACGATCGTCAACACCAGCAGGCTCCACCAAAACCATTTCGCTTCCTTCACGCGGCAGCATTGAGCCTGCGAGCAGCGGACAGCGCAAGCGGGAAAGGCAAGGCCTTCCGGGTGAAGCGCCCCAGGTCGCGCGCTCCTTGACGGTCAAGTAAGCTCTTTTCCGCCGAAATACTTGCCCCTTGCCGCCCGGCCCCTAGCGTGGGTGCCCGACATAGCCGACTGGCTGGTCCGGCAATCTCTGCCGTAGCAAGGGTCGTTTCCTGATGATGACAGGCGCAGGCATGAATGATATTCATGGCGGTTGCGCAAGACGCTCAGGTTAGCGGGTTTTTGCGCAGCGGAGGCATTCTGGGCTGGCCTTTGCCTCATTTCCCCATTTACGGAACATAGCAACATGCCTCTTCCCACGGATATCCTCTCCAAGGCCGCCACGCAAGCTCGTGGTCTCGCCATCGATGCCGTTCATGCCTGCAGCAGCGGCCACTTGGGCCTGCCGCTCGGTTGCGCCGAAATCGGTGCCGTGCTCTTCGGCCACGCGCTGAACATCAACCCCGACGAGCCGAAGTGGCTCAATCGCGACCGCTTCGTGCTCTCCGCCGGCCACGGCAGCATGTTCCTCTACTCCTGGCTGCACCTCGCCGGGTTTGAGCTGCCCATGGAGCAGGTCAAGAATTTCCGCCAACTGAACTCCGCCACTCCGGGCCACCCCGAGAGCTTCATGACGCCTGGCGTCGAGTGCACTACCGGCCCGCTCGGCCAAGGTGTGGGCAACTCCGTCGGCCTCGCCCTCTCCGGCAAGATGCTCGCCGCCCAGTTCAACACCGACAAGCATACGATCGTCGACAACCACATCGTGTGCCTCCTCGGTGACGGCTGCATGCAGGAAGGCGTCGCCCGCGAAGCCTGCGCGTTTGCCGGCCACTTCGGCCTCGACAACCTGATCCTGATCTACGACGCCAACGAAGTCACCCTCGACGACATGGCGAAGGAGACCCAGAGCGAAGACCCCGTCAAGCTCTACCAGGCCATGGGTTGGGACGCCGTGCAGATCGACGGCCACGACATGAACGCCTTCCTCAAGGCCTTCGAAAAGGCCAAGGCCGACGACAATGGCCGCCCGAAGATCATCGTGGCGAAGACCGAAATCGGCCGCGGCATCCCGCAGGTCGCCGGCACCCAAAACGCCCACGGTGAAGGTGGCGCGAAGTTTGCCGACGAAGCCCGCAAGGGTCTCGGCCTGCCGGACACCCATTTCTTTGTGAGCGAAGACGTCCGCGTCTACTTCGCCGAGCACAAGAAGGCCCTGATCCAGAAGTATCAGGACTGGCAGAAGACCTACACCGCCTGGCGCGACGCCAACAAGGACAAGGCCGACCTGCTCGACAGCATGGCCGCAACAGCCCGCCCGACCGCCGAAGAGCTGCTCAAGGCCATCCCCGAGTTCGACCCGTCGAAGAAGCTCGCTACCCGCGCTGCCGGCGGCGAAGTGCTCCAGCCCCTCTCCGACCGCCTGCCCTACCTCATCACGGGCAGCGCCGACCTCTTTGGCTCGACCAAGAACTACATCAAGGGCAAGGGCGACTACAAGCCGAGCAACCCGCTGGGCCGCAACTTCAAGTTCGGTATCCGCGAGCACGCCATGGGCGCCATCGTCAACGGCTTCGGCTACGACGGCTTCTACCTGGCTTCCGGCGCGACCTTCCTGACCTTCTCGGACTACATGCGCGGCAGCCTGCGCCTGGCCGCCCTCTCGCACCTGCCGATCTTCCACATCTTCACGCACGACTCCGTGGGTGTGGGTGAAGACGGCCCGACGCACCAACCGGTCGAGATCACCAGCAGCCTGCGCATGATCCCGAACGTGGACGTGATCCGCCCGGCCGACCCGGAAGAAACGGCCGCCGCCTTCGCCTCGGCCTGCGCCCGCCCCGACGGCCCCACCTTCCTCATCCTCTCCCGCCAAAACCTGCCCAACCTCAAGGAAATCTCCGTCGAGGCCCGTCGCCAAGGCACCCTCAAGGGTGGCTACATCGCGATCAAGGAAACCGGCAAGCTGGAGAAGATCATCATCGCGACCGGCTCGGAGCTGCAACACGCCGTGGCCGCCGCCAAGGAACTCGGCAACGGCGTGCGCGTCGTCTCCATGCCCAGCACGGAGCGTTTCGACCGCCAGCCTGCCGAATACCGCAACGAAGTCCTGCCCCTCGACTGCCGCAAGCGCGTGGCGATCGAAGCCGGTGTGGGCGGCCTGTGGTACAAGTATGTCGGCCTCGATGGCAAGGTGCTCAGCATCAACCAATTCGGCATCAGCGCCCCTGGCGATCAAGTGATGGAGAAGCTCGGCATGACCGCCGCCGCCGTGGTCGAAGCCGTCAAGAGCCTCTAGACTCTAGGCTCTAGCTTCCAACGCATCTTTAAGCGCGCCGATCCTGTTGAAGGGTCGGCGCTTTTTTTGTGGTTTGGTTCTGATATTTAGCCGCAGATGAACGCAGATTTTCGCGGATAAAATTAAATTGGGGCGCCGCAGGTCAGGAATGAGGTGGCCTCACGCCAAGACGCCGAGCAACTGTGTTTCTATGCAAGTGAGGTTTGCAGTTTTTGCGCGATGAGGATTGCGCGCAAGTGTAGAAGCAGTTTTCGCATGACGGCCACGAGGGCGACTTTATAAGGCTTTCCGCGAGCGCGTAAGCGCTCGAAGTAAGGTTTCAGGACAGGGTTGTGGATGACTGCGGTTCTGGCGGCC